>JAFGMB010000184.1 GCA_016927765.1 Synergistales bacterium | reverse complement strand
GCTTCAGCGCACCAATAGGATCCAAAATGTTTATGCGGTGCGCTGAAGCACACCCTACAAAAACTGCATAATAAAGTTCAGGCTTGATTCAAGACGATATATACGAAAAGAAAAGAACCGATACATTTGTACATTGAAGAAATTTGGCTTTATCGAACATATCTCTGCGGTTAGCTGTTTATAAAGGTTTTTTGCTTTTGCTGTTTCAATCTAAAATAGAATGCCTTCCGTGGGACATATGTTCTGGATCTGATCTGAAGGGAGTGCTTTTTTACCCATGACCAGGGAGATCTTTCTCGTTTTCACAGTACTAGGTATAACGGTGCTCCTCCTAATCAGCGAGAAGCTGAGGGTCGATGTAATCGCCATACTGGTGATGCTCGCCCTTCCCTGGCTTGGCCTGGTAACCCCGGCCGAGGCTTTCACGGGTTTTTCCAGCAATGCGGTCATGTCCATCATTGCGGTGATGATCCTGGGAGCCGGTATGGACAGAACAGGGATAATGAACAGGGTTGCTAAAAAGATAACCTCCCTTGCAGGGGAAGGGGAGAGAAGGCTTCTGTCGGTCATATCCGCCATGGTGGGACTCATGTCGGCTTTCATGCAGAATGTGGGTTCAGTAGCCCTTTTCCTGCCTGCCGTGATGAAGATATGCCGCCAGAAGGACCTGTCCCCCTCAAGGCTTCTCATGCCCCTCGGTTTTTCGGCAATACTCGGAGGGACCCTCACCATGGTGGGGTCCGGCCCGCTCATCATCCTGAACGATCTCCTCAGGTCGGGAGGGGAACGAACCTTCGGGCTGTTCAGTGTTACTCCCGTGGGGTTGGCTCTCCTGGGTGCGGGGATCCTTTATTTCCTGCTTCTGGGTAGATTTGTCCTGCCTGCTGAAAAGGCAGACGGGTCAATGATGTCCCCTCAAATGGAAATGATCCGTACATGGGACCTCCCCCATGAGGTTCATCTGTGCCGTGTCCCTTTCGGGAGCGCCCTGTCAGGGAAATCCCGTGAGGATATATCCCTGTGGACCCAATACTCTCTACACCTGCTTTATCTCAAGGTCGGAAGGGATATTACCTATGCGCCCTGGCGCCATACTGTTTTTGCCGAGGGTAACGAACTGGCCCTGCTGGGCGACTTCGATAAGGTTAAAAACTTCGCTGAGGACCAGGGTCTTGTGATAACGGGTGAGAGGGAGGAACTGACAGATTCGCCTCTTTACGGGTTTGCGGAGATCCTTATCCTTCCCAGGTCATCTGTGGATGGCAAGACCCTGAGAGAGATAGCCTTGAGGAAAAACTGGGGAGTGGAACCCCTGGAACTGATAACTTCCAATGGGGAGATCCATGGGTATTTCCCCGACAGGCCCCTGAAAACAGGAGATGTCATTATTGTCCAGGGTCTCTGGAGCAATATCCTTAGAATGGTCAGGACAGGAGATCTTGTGAGCCTTACTCCTTTGGAGAGGCCCAGCAGGCCTGACAGGCTCGTGCCCGCTGCCCTGTGCTTTTTCGGAGCCCTTGCCCTGGCCCTCGCGGGTTTTCGTCTTTCCCTTGCGCTCCTTACGGGGGCACTGGGGATGATACTGTCCGGAGTGCTCAATATTGATGAGGCCTATGAATCCATCGACTGGAGGACCGTTTTCCTTCTGGCCGGACTGATCCCCCTGGGCATAGCCATGGAAAAGACCGGGGCTGCTGAATACGTTGCTTCCTTAATAATAGGGCACCTCTCCGGTGGGAAGGTGGTCCTGGTCCTGATGGCAGTGGGAATTCTTGCCACCCTTTTCTCCCTTTTCATGTCCAACGTGGCCGCTACGGTCCTGCTTGTGCCTCTTGTACTGATAATGGGAAGGAACATGGGTATAGACCCCAGGGGAATGGCCCTTCTTGTGGCGGTCTGTGCCTCCAACTCCTTTATCCTTCCCACTCACCAGGTCAATGCCATGCTCATGTCCACAGGTGGGTACAGGAATGCCGATTATCTCAGGGCGGGGGGGATAATGAGCATTGTGTTTCTTCTGATTGCCGTTTTCATGGTGTATGTTATCTTTATTTGAGGACTTTTTCATTACATCTTGCTCAACAGGAAGGAAGGATATTCGTGAACTGGAAGAAAACTGTCAGGCCTGTTATAAGGGATACGGAGGCACTTCACTATGTCCATTCGGGGGAGGGTGTCATCCCCAGGGTGGATTGTTCTCTTGGAAGCTGCCCCTTTGGTTCTCCCCAGAGGGTACTCGATAAATGGCGTACAGGTTTTGCGTCGGATCCATGCGGTTACATGGGGGATTACTTCCTGGTCGAGGAAGCCATCGTAGATTTCTGGGGTGGAGCTGTAAAGAAGGAGGATATCCTGCTTGGCGCCGGTTCAATAGGCATACTGTACAACCTGGCCACCCTTTTTGGGGACAGCAGATTCCATGTGCTCGGACTGGCTCCCCAATTCCCGGATGTTCCTCTTTATTTCAGCTACATGGAATCCCCGGTAGATAAGGTAACCCTTTCCGGGCCTTCCTACAGGTTCAGAGTGGAAGAACTTATTTCGAGGATCACAGATACCACTGCCATGGTCTATCTTGACAATCCCCACAACCCCACTGGCCAGGCCATACAGCTTTCGGATGTGGAAATCCTGGCGGATCACTGTCTGGACAGAGGTATCATGTTAATAGTGGATGAGGCCTACGGAGGGTTCATGGAGGAAGAGGAATCCTCCATCAATCTCAAACACCCCAATCTTGTGAGCGTCCGTTCCTTTTCCAAGTCCTGGGGCATGGCTTCCCTCCGCGCTGGTTATGCCGTTGCCAGGGACCCGGAACTGAGGGGCCTCTATAACAAGGTGTGCCCACCCTTTCCTCTCTCTCCCGACCTGCTGGAGCTTATACCCCTTGCCATGGAGGAAAAGGAGTATCTTCCCGGGCTCAGGACCAGGGTGGCATACCTGAAGAAAAGGACCATGGACACCATCCTTTCATCTCCAGGGTTCAGTTTAGCCGAGACAGCCCTTCAGGTCCCCATAATGCTTGTCACCTATGAAGACCCGAAGGTGGACCTTTTTCAGCTTCTTCTCCAGGTGGGCATAAAGAGTGAGCCCGGGGAAGGTTTCGAGAGCCTCGGAAGGAACTCCATCAGGCTCAGGATCCCTTCGCCGGATAAACTCGAGGAATTCAATACCTGCTGGAAGGAACTCCTTAAGAGGATCTGATGATTCCCTGATAATTTAATCTTCCTCCCGCCTGGGAGGGATATTAAATTAAAGAAGAATTATAGTTTCTGGCTTGTCTCATGAAATTGAGGCTCAGGTCCCATAAGGGTTAATCCCTCAGTAATGAATAACCCTTCTGAAGCCATTCAAAATAATATAGGGTCCATATATCTGTGTTGTTCCCCAAAATATGGTCCCTTTATTTCCTCTGGGGAAAAGAGATTCCCTTACCCCTGGATGTACCTCATGGTAAAAACGGAAAGAGTCGTCTGTTCATATCCATAAAGACTTTTCAAATTGAAGGATCTTTTGCAGCGGGTCCCGGATGTGGAGGTGAGATCCCCTAAGAAAACCAGCCAGAGCGCAGGAAGTTATGTTCGGAGGAAGAAAAATATTCTCATCTGCTGATCTCAAAAGGAGTGTATTTCATGAAAAGATCTGCCTTTCTTACAACTTTTCTCTTTGCCATGATACTTGTTCTTGTCGCAGCCATGCCTCTTGCTGCAGCGGTAGTTTCAGTTCCCTTCGATCACCAGACCATCCAGGATGCCGTCGATAATGCTGCCTCCGGTGATGTGATCTCCATTTCCTCTGGTACCTATGCGGAGGCTGTCCTGGTGGAGGGCAAGGACCTTTCCTTTCAGTCTTCCGGTGGAGGGGTGATAATAAGGGGGATTAACCCTCTTGGATGTTCTGAAGCAAGCTGGTGGGACCTGGGAGAAAACCCCTTTCCTCCGATTTACACCGTCACAAGAGGTGAAGCCGATGAGGTTAACCTTTCCTTTACAGGTATAACTTTTGAGGCAGTGGAGGCCTATGGTGATGACGATGATGATCTCGTGGTTATCGAACCTGAACTTCATACAACTGCAGCGGCTCTATTCGCTGGTTCGGGTGTTAACCTCACGGTAGAAGACTGCCAATTCAACGGTGGCTTCATGGTAGCCGTCCTGGGGACTTCCTACGAAAACCTTTTCGAGGATATCGAATTTTACGAGTTTACCCCCGCTTCTGTAACTATGCCTCTTCCGGTGGACGTGACAGTGACCAACTCCACCTTTGACGGCTACTATATCGCCGGTGTCGGCCTCGCGGGACCCCTTGTAACCGGCAGTATTTCCGGGAGCAGTTTCCTGGGCGATACCACCTTTGAGATCCCCATGGTGGAAGCCGGGGTTGACCCAATGATGGTTTTATCCTCCATGCAGTCCTCCTTCCTCGATGGTTCCCTTTTCACAGAGGGACTTGCCCCACAGGATGATGATGCGATCGATCCTGACGATGTCATGACCGATGTTTCAGCGGCAGGAGTCCTTATACTGAACGGTAATTCTGACGTGGTCACTCTGACTGACAATGACTTTTCGAGAAACCTCATCGGTGTGGGAGTGCTCAAGGAAGTTACAGTGAGAGAGGAAGTCCTGGATCCCAGTCGGTCTGTAATGACGGTCTCAACGGTCTTCAGTGGGGATAATGTCCTTGCAGACAACCTTATCGGTGTTGCAGCCATTGGGGGGCTCGACATAGACCTGGTGTGGAGCCCGGATAATTACCTGGATATCTATGACGTCTATCCAGCCGTTGAACCCATGAGGATCAGTATCAGTGACCAGGAAAACATAGAGAGGAACCTGGTGGGAGTTGTCCTGGCGGGGAGCGTGTCCGCTGATGTGACAGGAAATACTTTCACCGACAATCTGCTCATAGGTGTTGCGGGACTTGGGTCCCTTATGGGTTCCAGCATTTCCGACAATGTCTTCAACGGAACTATGGGAGCCAATATCCTCGTGGGGCTGGGATCCGAAATGCCCCTTGCGGGAAGCCTC
>JAFGMB010000183.1 GCA_016927765.1 Synergistales bacterium | reverse complement strand
CTGTCCTGACCTCTTTCGTGGGAGCTCCCATGTTCCTGTATCTTCTTATAAAGGGGTACCGACGATGATCCTTACTGTGAATGGGGTATCTTTCAGGTACAACAGCCGGAAAGTGCTGGACTCCATCGATTTCCGGCTCAGGAAAAACGAACTGCTTGTTATCCTGGGACCTAACGGGGTCGGCAAGACGACGCTCCTCAAGTGTCTCAACGCCATCCTCCGGCCCACTGCAGGCAGTATCCTTGTGGAGGACAGGGACATCATGGGCATGGACCAGATGGAGATCGCCCGGGACCTTGCCTACGTGGCACAGCAGAGCCAGAGTGGAAGGCTGACAGCTTTTGATGCCATTCTCCTCGGTCGAAGGCCCCACATCAACTGGAGGGTCCGCCGGGAGGATATCTGCAAGGTCGAATCCATCATAAGGACCCTCCATCTTGAAGACCTTGCCTTAAGAAGCCTTGATGAAATGAGCGGAGGAGAGATCCAGAAGGTCAATATTGCAAGGGCATTGGTCCAGGAGCCCAGGGTGCTCCTTTTCGATGAGCCGACCAGCAGCCTGGATCTTAAGAACCAGGTGGAGGTAATGGAGATCCTTGATCATATAGTGAAGGGACACGGACTGGCAGCCGTGATCACCATGCATGACCTCAACACGGCTTTCCGCTTCGGTCATCGGTTCCTTTTCATGAAGGGCGGTCGTATCGCCTACGCCCTGGACAGGGAGGATGTTACCGCATCGGTCATCGAAGACGTCTACGGTATAAGGGTGGAACTGGTCTTCGTGGGAGATATTCCTGTGGTGGTTCCCTCCGACAGCCATGGCTCTCCTGTCAGATGCGAGGATTTTCCCTCTCGAAACATGGACGGCACAAGATCCGCCCCCCTGAAAGCCTGGCCTTAGTTTCCATCACCTTTTCACCGCACTCGTCACAGATCACGCTTCTTCCCATGGGGGCGAAATCCGGAAGGAGTTGCTGAACCTCCTTCACATCGAAGAGAGAATCGAGGTCTGCATGGAGGATCAGTCTGCAGCGCTGGTTTCTGAGATCCTGGAAATGTCCTTCCTCTTCTTCGGATAGAAGGCCCTCATTGCTTTTATGCTGAAGTTCCCGGTATCCGCTTCCGGAATTCCTCTCATCCGGGCGGGAAACTATCCTGAGGCATTTGCCGTCACTCCGCCGGTAAAAACTGAAAGCCACTTTCCCCAGGTTCCTTACCAGGAGGTTCCCCTTTCCCATGGTACAGCCTGTAAGGACCTGTATGGCATCCACGCCGCAGAAATCCGTCTCTGCTACGGCCACGATCTCTTCATCTGAACTGCGCCCCAATTCCCTAAGCGCTATTTCTGCTGCCCTGATGCCGATAGCAAGGCCAGGGCACCAGTGGCCATGAAAATCTATGCATTTTTCTACCTGTTCCGGCGTGATCTTCCAACTGTCCATGGCTTCCTCCTGTTGTTCTCTTGTTGATGAGATCCAGGAATAAATGATACCACGAACTTTTCTTTAAGAAGAGGAACAGGGTTACCTGCCAGAAAAAAACATTTCCCCATCTGGACAGTTCTCTGATAAGATAAAGTAATGGATATACTTTTGATTTCCTGGGAGGGTCAATGATGGGAGAACTCTTTTTCCTTTCCGGAAGGATAGCTGTTATTTTCATGTTCGTAGCCGGAGTGACAGGTTTTTTCGGAGGGGTTTTCAGGAAGGTCATCAAGCCCGGAAAGGTGTTGCATCTGCATAAATGGACAGGGACAATTGCCGTGCTTTCCGGCCTGGTCCACGGATTCATATACTATTTCTACATGCGCTGAGCTGTTCATGAGCAGAGACATCATTACTATGTGGCTTTTACGGGTGGCCCGGGCGGGGGAGCGGTATCATGATAATTCTTTCGGGGGCTTTCCTCCTGGTTTATTCAGCCCTGATCGCTTCAAAAGTACGGGGTTCCAACAGGCGAAGTGAGGCTATGGTCTCAGGGGGGGCAATGATTCCCTCTCCTGGCAAATCCACAGGTAAACAGGTAGAGGGGTGTAGCTTCAGTTTTCTCGTTCATTTTGATAGAATATCACTTAGTTGAATATAAAGGGGAGTGTAATAGTATGAGAGAGATGAGGGTCCTTGTAATATTGATATTGTGCCTGGTATTACTGGGGATCACGACAGATGTCCATGCCGGGGTCAATAAGATATCTGTGGATGAACTCTTTCAGATGTCTGGAGAACCCGAAACAGTAATTATCGATGTCAGGAAGAACAGCGACTGGGAAAAGAGCGACATTATGATACAGGGGGCGGTGAGAGAAAACCCCTGGAAGACAGAGGAATGGTTCCCCAATTATCCTGAGGACAGTAAGTATGTCCTATATTGTGCCTGACCTTTCGAGTTTACCAGTGCCAGTGTGGCACGAAAAATGATGGATGCGGGTTTTGAACAGGTCCTGGTACTTAAGGGTGGTTGGAAGGCCTGGATAGATGCCGGATATCCAGTGGAGGGTAAACCGAAGGAATGAGATGTGGTTTCAAGGGGGGCGATCTGATCTCAGGTTCTTTTACGATTTTCTGATAATTGACCAGGTCCATTCGGGATTACTGTCCATTACAACAAAAATGGGTCCTGTTACAAGGGGCATGGCCTGCCCCTTGTAACATTAAAGATTCGAGTTTATTTCCCTTCCTGCTCCCGGAAAAGAATATGGTTCTTGAAGGCTTTCACAGCACCCTCCAGGTCTCCATTCTGGAGGGCTTCAAGAAGGTCATAATGGGTATTTGCCGATTCTTCCATGTTGTTTTCCAGGATTAGATCATGGAGCATGGTCATCCTGAGGGGGAAGAAAATGTTCTGAAGCAATGCCCTGAACCATTTTTTATCTGACCGCTCCCAAAGGTACTGGTGAAAGTTTACATCCCTTTCGTTGAACTCCATCAGTTTCTGTTGAGGGTTCTTTTCATACCTGGTAAGGGCGACCATTTCATCTATCATATTCTTCAGTTTGATGAAATCATCTGCACTCAGACGTTTTCCTTCGATCAGGTCCCTGTAGATCCCAGTCTCGAGGAATTGTCTTACCTGGTAGATCTCCTCGAAATCCTGGTGGTCGAAATCTGAAACGTAGGCACCCTTTCGTGGCACAGAATGGACAAGGCCCTGTTTTTCAAGCTCTCTCAAGGCTTCTCTGAGGGTCGACCTGCTGATATCAAGTTTTTCGGCAAGCTCAACCTCTCTCAGATGCTGGCCTCTCTTGAATTTCCCTCCCAGGAGGATCTCTTTCCTTATATAATCTGCCACTCTAGTGGACAGGCTCTCATTTTTGAAGGTTTGGGTTTTCAATCGGATTCCCCTCCCGTGGTGATCTTCAATAAAACGGATTATCAGCTCCAGCCCCGGATCTCCATGGCCTCAACGATCTTCTCAAGGGCATTCACCCATACTGCCCGTCTCATGGAGATACCCTTTTCCTCCATGACGGCCTTAGCTTCGCTGTAAGCGGACATCATCCGTTTATCCAGGCGTCTGTGTACCTCATCTTCATCCCAGTAATCGCCGCTCAGCCCCTGGATACGCTCGAAATCACAGACGATGCATCCTCCAGCATTGGCAAGTACATCGGGGATGACCCTTATCCCCCTTTGTTCCAGTATACTGTCTGCCTCAGGTGTGGTTGGTGCATTGGCAGCCTCCACTATAAGCCTTGCCCGGATCCTTCCGGCATTTTCAGAGGTTATTACGTCCTGCACGGCGGCAGGAATGAGAATGTGACAGTCCTTTTCGAGAAGAAGCCCTGCATCCATTGTTCGGGCACCTTCGAATCCCCTGATGGTGCCTGTTTTCTCAACGTGGATAACTAACTCATCAATATGGATGCCTTCATCATTGTAGATGGCGCCATTGATATCTGATACAGCGGTTATTTTAAAGCTTCTATCATAGAGGGTTCTGGCAGTAATAGAACCCACCTGTCCGAAACCCTGGATAACAATACTGGTGTTCTTCGGTTCAAAGCCCATCTCTTTCGAGGCTTCCACAGTGCACATGGCGACTCCCCAGCCAGTTGCTTCAAATCCTCCCTTTGAACCGCCTATTCCAAGAACGGCAGGTTTGTCATTGATCGCGGCAGGGCAGTGCATACCGGTGATCTGCTCGTATTCATCAAGCATCCATGCCATGGCCTGTTTGCCTGTACCTATATCTGCTCCCGGGACATCTACCCAGGCTCCTTTTGGTTTGAGCTTCCGTATAAAACCCCTGATAAGCCTTTCGTATTCGCCTTCGCTCAATTTTGAAGGATCTGCCTTGATCCCGCCCTTTCCCCCTCCCGCAGGGATATTGCCGATCCCGTGTTTTATGCTCATGAAGAGGGAGAGGGCTTTTATCTCTTCCGGAGTAAGGTCAGGCCTGACCCTGGTCCCGTCCTTTGTCGGGCCTGTGGCATCCTGGTGGTTTGACCTGTAGGCCATAAAGATCTTTCTCGTCCCGTCGTCCATCCTTACCGGGATAGTGAATTCGGTAAAGCGCATGGGTGTGCTGAGCCTTTCGAGAAGGTCCTCCTTCATTCCCATGATCTCAGCAGCCTGTTTCAGGTTATATTTTGCCTCTTCCCAGACGTTGTTCATATTTTCACTCCTTTATTCGACTATGGGTATGCTCAGGTCTTCGGGGCCGGTCTCGGATATTCTGAGTTCCGGTGACCGCCTTTCCATGATCTCCTGGAGAATGGAAGCGATCTTTACCTTCTGACGGATGAATTCCTCGTGCCAGCTCTCAGTTACCCACGGCTTGTATATATCAGCCTCTGAAGTGCCAGGTTCTATCTTGAAATAGACCGGTGCCGCCACTCTTACTATCTCCGGTGCATCGTAGGCTCGGAACATCCCTCCGAAGGCATCCACTATGATCATGTACACGTCAAGAGGAATGTCCACTGTGCTTCGTATACTGGAAAGGATGGGAAGGCTCACATCCGATAAGGGGTTCATGGAATCCGCGCCAAGCCCTTCAAGCAGTTTTGCTCCTGCAGGGCTGCATTGCCCACCGAAAACCGACCACTTGAATACCGTTTCGGGGGGGATGAAACCTTCCTTTCTCATACGATCTACCACGGTGAGGGCCCCTTCGTCATAAACGAGGAATCCCCTGATACCCGCTTCAAGGTTACGCATCATATCCTCGATCCAGTAGGCCATGTTATCAGAACCACGATGTCTCGGTCCCTGCACGACTCCTTCGGGATAGCCCGATTCCTTGGAGCCCGTATCCCATGCCTTGCGGTGTCCTATGGTCATGATTATCTCCATCTGCTCATCGTGAGCAAGACGGGCCATGTCCTTCAGTTCCTGTAAACTGCAGTAGGTTGAGCCTCCCACGGTGCAGATGGCACGGTGGATCCGGAGGTTTCTCTTTTTTGCTTCGTCCACCATGGCCACCATGGTGGAGTATCTTTCCACCCCGGCTATCTCGATCCTGTAATGACAACCATCTGGAAAGGTTTTGCCGGAATCCGGGAGGGACCACCCGTCTCTTCCCGGTATGCCCATGGATTCCATGAATCTGCCTATTTCAGTGAAGTGTTTTGCCTTGAACATCAGAATACCTCCTCGAGTCTAGGGTCTTTCAAAAAATTTAAGAGTGTTGCGGATGTGGCATTCCACTCCCTGGGGAAGGGAGTCCTCGTCGATATTGAAAAGGGGAGAGTGGTGAGGATGGTCTGTCCCTTTCTTCCGGTTTCCGGTCCCCACGAAATAGAACACGGAAGGGACCCTCCTGGCAAATTCAGCGAAATCCTCTCCAACCATCATCCTCATATCCCTGCAGACCTTCTCAGGGCCAAAAATATCGTCCAATACTCCGGAGGCCATATCCGTCATTTCCCTGTCATTGCTCAAAAGGCGGTTACTGACGATAATTCTCAGGTCGTAGGTGCACCCTGCCATGGAGCAGATAGCGGCTATGATCTCTTCGAAACGTTTTTCCACTTCTTCGGTATCTTCATGGAGGTAGCGGATCGAGCCCTTAAGGGTCAATTCCCCTGGGAAGACTATGGGAGAAGTGCCTCCATGGATGCTGCAGAAAGTGATTATAGTGGGCTTGAGGTTATCGAAATCCCTTGTCTGTATCTGCTGGACATCCTGGATGATCCTGCTCGCCGGAAGAAGAAGGTCCGTCGCTTTGGAAGGCATCCCTCCATGTCCCCCCTTTCCATAGAGGGTGAGGAAAAAGTGGTGGCTTGCTCCCATCAGAGGACCGGGGTTAAGTCCTGCAGTACCCGTTTCCAGCTGGCTCCAGAGATGAAGGGCCATGGCTGAGTCAACTTCGGGATCCTTCAGGGCTCCGTCATTTATCATTTCTTCAGCACCCGCATTTTCTTCGTTGGGCTGGAAGGCGAATTTTATGTTTCCCCGGATCTCAGCCCTGTTTCTTGTCAGGATCTTTGCAGAGATAAGAAGCATGGCCATGTGGGCATCATGACCACATGCATGCATGACGCCTGGATTTTCAGAGATAAAGGGCAGCCCTGTTTCTTCCTGAACTGGGAGGGCATCCATATCAGAACGTAACAGGAGGGTCTTTCCACTGTCCCTTCCTCGAAGCGTGCCGATAACGCCTGTTCTTCCGAGACCTCTCCTGACTTCCAGTCCCAGGTCTTCAAGGTAATGGGCGATATATTCCGCTGTCCGGACCTCCTCGAAACCAAGTTCAGGATGCCTGTGAAAATATCTTCTGAGCTCTACCAGTTCATTTTTCAGATCCGCCATCTCTTTTTTAAGGTTCAAAGATACCACTCCCTTTAATGTCTTATGTCGACAAACGACATAAGTATATTTTCGGATAGGGAAGTTTGTCAACAGGTCTCTTGAGAAAGGAAGAAAGAGTGAAGG
>JAFGMB010000182.1 GCA_016927765.1 Synergistales bacterium | reverse complement strand
GGGGTCAGATGCTGTATTAGAAGTCAAGCATCTTCAGATTCTGGTCTACAGTACATTTCCTGGTTTCTATATACTGCATGTGCAATGATAAGTAGTTTTCTCGCTGCTGCTATGCGCGCAGCCTTGTCAGGTTTTCCCCTCGCCTTGAGTTTCTGATAGATCTTTCCTACTGATGGATTACACCTTGCCGCTGAAAGAGTAGCCTCATAGAGCCTCTTTCTGACTTCGTGGCTTCCTCTTTTGCTTATACGGGTCTTTCCTTTTACCGAAATTCCGGATTCTCTCTTAACAGGATCCATACCTACCAGGGCCACGATCTCTTTCCTGTTAGTACCAGGATATTGCCTGAAAAGGCAAAGCAGGGTAAAATGTTCAAATGGGGTCAGGTCTTGAATTATAGCATTGTATGAGAAGACCAGAACCTTCACGCTTTGACCTGTGTTGAATTTCCTCCTCTTTCGAAAGGTCGCTTTATCTGAGTTCTCTGAAAATACTTCAGGGGATCCCCGTACAGATAGGAGGTGGCGTTTCAGTGGTTTTCCTTGATTTCGCGACGAAAGGAACATCTTTCAAGGGAAAGGAGTGTTACTGCCAGGATTATCATGGTCCCACCCTGGAAGGCATTACGTGTAGGGATCTCGGCGAGGAACAGCCATGACCAGAGCATGGAAAAGGGAATCTCGCTCATGGAGACTATAGCCGCCACTCCTCCCGGGATGACCCTGAGCGCCAGCATTAGAAAGGCATAACCCCCAATGTCAGAAAAGAGAGTGATATAAAGGATAGATAGCCATGCCTGCCAGTGCTTCACTACGATCCCCCGGATCTCCCCGGTCAGGAATACCATGACCCAGAGGCACAGGGCACCCCAGAAGAACATCTGTACATAGGCCTTGAAGGGGTCTGTCCGTCCCATGCCATGTTTTCCGTTCAAAACGTATATGGCATAACCCAGCCCGGCACCGAGGCCAGCCAGAAGACCGAGGACATTGTAAGGCTGCAGCCTTACTCCCCCCACAGCCACCCAGACTCCCCATATTCCCATAACAAGGGCCACCACCTGGAACCTGGTCACCCTTTGGTGCCAGAATACCCAGGCAAGAGACATGACCCAAAGAGGAGCTGTATTGATGAGCACGAAGGTCAGGCCAATTGGGATACGTCCCATGGCGAGGGCAGCTGCAGTAAAACAGATGGCCACACCGAAAAGACCGCTTATGAATGAAGGGAAGAACTCCCGCTTTTTAAGAAAGAAGACATCTTTTCTGCCCCTGGCAATAGCGAAGATGGCCATGAAAAGAGAGGCGATGGTGATCCTCAGGGTAGCCAGGGTAAGGGCATTCATCCCGTAGTTGTAACTGATCCTTACCGGTACGCCCCCGGAACCCCACAGGGCACCGGCGGTAACAACATACAGGATCCCCAGAACATATAGAATTTTAGGGAGAGATCTTAGTAATTCCTTAATAAATGAATTCACAAATTTCATTCCCTTACTCCAATAGTCCATTCATGTCCGTGAATTGCCCTTTCATTTTTTATCCTGTATTTAGCCTGAATTTCCAGCGGAAAATGGTCTCTTCCTATCAGCAGAGTTATCTTATTTCATCCCATTTCTCTCCAGTAAATCTTTCAAGCCTCAGTGAAGAAATATCGAAGTAGAACAGTCCAATTCTTAATTTTCTGGTCTCCTTTACCCGCCTTACAAGGTCATTATTAATAAATCCCGCATATTGCCTTATAGCATGGAATTTAACGGCTTCCTCAAGATCTTTGCCGTTATATCCTTCACTTGCTAACCATCCCTTCAGCCCTTCTGTGTCAAGGTGATCCCTGTCTGAAAGGGCTTTGACTGCCCCACAGTCGGAATGGGAAAGGATGACTACGTTTTCCACTTTCAAGTGCAAAAGGGCGTACTCTATTGCAGCGAGAACACCCGGGTCTTCAAACTTTACAAGATTGCCAACGTTTCTCAATACAATAAGTTCTCCCGGTTTGGCATAAAATATCTCCTCAGGGATGATCCTGCTGTCCGAACAGGATATCACAAAGGTTTGTGGCTTCTGGCCATTAGCAAGTTTTTGATAAAGCTCAATATCTGCACTTTTCAGGAATGTACGATATCCATTTAGAAGCATCTCCATGTAAAGCAAAGCCTCCTTCCTTGTGACTTTTTTAAAAAAGTATTTTTGCACCCCAGAAATATCCTGAGGTTAAAATCCCATGTATTGTTATTCACCCTGCTAAAACCATCCACCATTATATGTCCCGTGAGAGTGAAAGAAAATATTCTACAAATCTATGGATCTTATGGATCAGGTTTTCACGATCAGTAAAACGAATTGAAAAGTTGGGCTTCCTTATCAGGGACAGCCCCTGAAAAAACCGGGCAGTATTCATTCAATTCAGTAACCCAGCTTCGGCATACATGGAAAACTATCCTATGGATCGGTGCGATTCCCTTGAGAGTAATGACCGTAAAGGTCTGTTTTTACATTACTGAAGAACTGTTTTGAGATCAAAAGAAAAGAAAAAGGGACCAATGCCCTGTAGCTCCCGACACTGGTCCCAAAAAAGAATATATCTAAGGGACTCTTCAACTCTATTATATTTACCTCAGGTTGTTTCTTCTATCCATAAAGAACGAAACATGTAGTTATTGGTTTCTGGACCATGTTCCATAAAGAAAATTGCCACACTTCTGGAATATCGCAGGCTATCCGGTCCAACTCCTTAATCGAAAAGAAGATTGGGAAGCCAGGTAACGATCTTCGGGAAGATTATGCACAAGGTCAGGCAAACCAACTGGGTAATAACGAAAGGTACTATGGAAGCGTAAATATCGTTCATGGTCACTTCCTTTGGTGCAATTCCCTTCATCATGAACAGCATGGTCCCAAAGGGCGGGGTCAGGTAGCCTGTCTGGGTGTTGACTGCGTAAAGAACACCAAGCCACAGGGGGTCAAAACCGTACATCGGGAGAAGGGGAAGAAGGATCGGAAGGGTTATCATCAATATGCTCCATGCATCGATGACAAGACCCAGGAGGAACCAGACCACCTGAATGCCTATGAGCATGGTCCACCAGCCAACCTGATATTTTTCAACAAGGCTGATAACCATCCTCGAGGCACCCAGCCCCATGTATACGGCCGCAAATCCCTGGGCGGCAAAGAGTATCCACATCATGAAACCCTGAACCTGTATAGTGATCTTGGCCACGCTTTTGATCAGTTCCCAGTTCAGTCTTCTATGGATGGCGCTACACACAAAAGCACCAAAAGCCCCCACGGCTGCTGCTTCTGTAGGAGTAGCGATACCACTGTAGATCGAACCAAGAACGGCAATTATCAGAAGGAGGGGAAGGACAACTCCTTTAAGGGATCTGATCTTAGCCCCAATGTCAGCTCTTTCCTCCTCGGGGATAGGAGGTCCTAATTCCGGATTCATGTAGCATCTGATCAAGATGTAACCGATGATAAGAGCGGAACATAAGAGTCCGGCACCCATTCCTCCGGCAAAGAGCTCTCCTACTGATACCTGGGCAATGGTTCCGTAAAGGACCAGTGCGATACTGGGAGGCACAAGGGGACCCAGAACACCCCCGGCAAGGATACATCCGGTGGCAAGTCTCTTGTCATATCCCCTCTTGATCATGGCAGGTAGAGCCATGACGCCCATTACCACCACTCCGGTGGAGGCTATTCCTGACATGGCGGCTATGAGTGTACAGGCAAAAACAGTACCCACTGCCAATCCACCCTTGACGCCCCCCGACCAGCGGTACATCATCTCGAAGAGGTCCTCCGCTACACCTGATTTTTCCAGAACTACAGCCATCAACACAAAAAGCGGAGCGGCCACCAGGGTCGTGGTGGACATCATGGAAAAGGTTCTGGCAACTATGATAAAGAGAGACTCGGGACCCCAGAAGATCGCGGTGAAAACCGTAGCCAGCCCTCCAAGGACAAAGGCAACTGGAAGGCCTGAGGCCAAAAGAAGGAACATGCTGCCAAAAAGTAAAATTGAAATCATTCCTATATCCATAATGTCACCTCAGTTCCCAGTAGGGGCATTGGTTTTCGCCACAACAACCAATTCCCGACCGGTAAAAGCCATATAAGCGTCTTTGATGGTCTTTGTCATTCCCTGGAGCAGCATGAACAAAGCGGCAAAGGGGATGGTCATTTTGCTGGGCCAGACATAGGGACCCCAGGTACTGTCGGAGAATTCTCTCACTGAAAAACTTGCCCATGCCCAGGGCACGCTTTTCCAGAGCAATACCCCCACAAAGGCATAGAACATGGACCAGGAAATAAGGTCCAGAATTGCTTGTGTACGTTTGGAAAACCGCATATAGAAAACCTCAACATTTACAAAGGCATTATGTTGCAGTGCATAGGCACCTCCCAGCACAAAGTGTGCCCCGTAAAGCATACATGAAGTTTCGTGAGCCCATATGGTCGGTCTGTTGAAGTAATACCTCATAACCACCTCGTAAACCAGTACGAGCATTATCGGATAAATGAGAAAGCCGACAATGTTACCCATCCTATCGTTCATTTTGTCAACAAATCTGATAAAACCGGTTAAAAAGCGCAATTGCCTCACCTCATTGGAAGCTTTGGTTGCTTAAAGATGTTATCAAAGAAGTACCCCCTCCCCTGTAAAGAGAAGGGGGTACACTCACTGGTCTCTCTTCTATTCTATGTATCCGTAGTCTTTCATGAACTGCTTGATGATATCGATGGCCTGTGTAACTCTTGGATCCTTCGCTCCCTGCTCTTCAGAGATCTTGTCCAAATAAGGCAGGGAGAACTCCTTGGTGATCCTTTTTACGTCTTCATCGCTGAATTCAATGTAAGTGGTTCCCCACTCTTTGAAGGATTTGTTGAACATCTCTCGTTCCTGCATGGTCACAGCGTCCATATAGTCCGTGTTAAAAGCATGGGCGGCTGTCTCAACGATAGCCTGGAGATCTTCAGGAAGCTCATCAAAGGCCTTCTTGGAAGCCCAGAGTTCCATTCCCTGGGGTATCTGCATGGCCGGGCCGATAAAATATGGACACACCTCATAGAGCTTGAGATCCCGATACAACCACCAGGCGGTACCACTACCATCAAGGGTTCCAGTGGCGATAGCCATATAGGTCTCGGGGTGGGGGAGCATTACCGGGGCAGCCCCGAAATGTTCCATGCAATCCGACATGGAGCCGAAGAACCTCACCTTGAACCCTTTCAGATCTTCCAGCGAGTTTATCGGTTTTTTGCTCCAGAAGTAAGTGTTGCCCACGCTATGACTTCCCAGGAACTTGATGCCGCGCTCTTCCAGGGCATCTCCAACCAGCTTATCTACTCCCCTATGATGGAATAATTCGTTGAATTCATCGTTGGTTCGGGTAACAAAGGGCGGCATATTAGGGGCCGATACCCAACCCATAGGGATAGCACCTCTAAAGAACAATGAACTGGTATTGGCTATCTGGATCATGTTCGACTGGAGGGCCTGATCCACTTCCGCATAATTTACCAACTCCCCGGCATAATGCAGGCTTATTTTCAGCCTTCCACCGGACATCTTGTCTACCCTTTCGATAAAGGGCTTGATAGCGGATTCAACTGCAAGTGATCCAGGCGTATGATGACTCTGGAATTTCCATTTGTAAACCTTGTCGGCAGCCACAGCAGGTGAAATACAACCACCTACCAGGATGCTGACAGCAATTGCAACGACGATTCCCAGCATAACCAAATTTCTCTGTTTCATTGGAACACCTCCTTCAGATTAACCCAGCATTTTCTGAATGCCGGTTTGCTTTATTGTTTACCCCACTTATTCTAGTAATAGCCCGATGATTTGTCATTACAACATTCTCACGATGTGAAACAGAAATTTTCATGAATTGAACTCTGAGGCAACCAGGGGAGCACTACCTCTCGCCAATACTGTATCTTCGCGAGAGAAACACTTTATCTTTGAGGTATAACATTGCCTCGCATTGTATATTTACCGCTCTGCACAGTCAAGTCAGAATCTTTTTGAATTTTACCGGAGATGAGACATGATCACTGGAATATACTGGTGGAAATGCCACTTTTCTGTTAGATAAAAATTCATGGCATGAGCTGTGGAAGCTGTGGAGAACTTGAGAATAGCTTTATTTTGAAGATATCCGAAAACTCTTTTTGTTTCTGTCAAAGACTGAAGGGAATATGACTTTGTCTCTGTTCTCTATGCTGAAACAGCCATTGCATGATCAGAAAGGAAAAAACAACAATGCTATCCTCTTTTCTCTATTCATATCCCGGCATTTTGAGAAAAATCATTTAACACTTTCACTTGTCATCTGAATGTATTATTAGTAACATTACAGATAGGATAGCAGTTGACTTAATCAGGCTCGTCCAACATGGAAGTTATGGTCCCCTTTTCTCATACCCGATATTCTTATATCACCTTTTCCGGTTTTTTCTTTTTCCTGCTCAATCAATTGACATTAAAGGTCAATTCCATTTTTTAGAAAAGGAGAGTGATCCACCATGAAGAAAGGTCCATATTTCAAGGGGATACAATTTTCCCTGGTATTGTTAGTTGTGACTGCAGGAATGGCCTTCGGGGAAACCTGGTATGTAGCGCCTGATGGCGCGAATACTCCAATGAACGGAACATCTTCGGATCCATTCAAGACCATCCAGTACGCTGTTGACCAGGCATCCACCGGAGATACCATCCTGGTGGAAGAGGGTACATATTTTGAAGAAGTCAATATCGATAAAGATCAGCTTACCCTGAGATCCCTGACTCCAAATTCTGCCACCATTCACGGTGAAGATTACTGCATACAGCTCCTGGGTAATGGTCTTACCATCGAGGATCTTAACCTTCAGAATGCCGGAAAGGGCATAGTGGTCAGTGGAGACCAGACTGAAGACCTGAATTTTTCCTCAAACTGGATCGAATCCATGTTGAACTATGGCATTTACTTCTATTGGGATGCAGCTATCGAAGGATCCGATGTGTTAATTGAGGATAATCTTGTACTCGTCACGGGCGTGGGTATCCTCATGGAAGGTGATATGGGGATTGCCCAGGATGTGGATATACATATCCTTGACAACTACATTTCTGATGCATCAACAGGTATCGAGTTCTGGTACCTCCATGGTGGGAGCGTGGAGATATCAGATAACACCATAATAGACTGCAACAGCAACGGTATTTATGTCGACCAGATAGACCCCGAGGGGGCAGGGATATCCTTCAAGATCGAAAACAATGATATCAGCCTTGCATCAGGCATGAGCGGCAGTCATGGGATCTACATGAACAACGCGGAAAGGACCACCTGGATAAAAGACAACACCATCACAGGGCAGTATCAATACGGGATCTACATTCCCTATCTTGCTTTCCTGGGAGCAGAACCACTCCAGACCTTTATCGAAGGCAACCAGGTAACAGGCAGCTCCATAGAAGGCATTTCCTTGTGGTATCTATTCATTAATCTGGATGGTTCAGTCTATATCCGGGAGAATACTATCTCCGATTCAAACAATGGCATCTATTTGCACTATTTAGGAGACGGTACCGCTGGTGAAGGTTTTGAGCTTTACATCGAAGAGAACGTGGTCTTCGATTGTGACGCTGCAGGCCTTGAGTTCAACTACCTGTTTTATAATGCCCCTGGCTCAGTATACCTGAGGAGAAACAATTTTATCGACAATCAGTATGGGATCTTCTTCAATGACGAATATCACCTGGAAGAATCAAGCCTGGTAGTGGGGAATAACAATTTTGAAGGCAACACATCCTATGGGATATTCAACGATATGGATGTCCTGATCTCTGCTCCAGACAACTGGTGGGGGGACCCAAGCGGGCCCTATGACCCGACTACCGCAGGGGATAATCCTTCTTACGACAACCCCGAAGGCCTGGGCGATGAGGTTTCCGAATACGTGGATTACGAACCGTGGAGGGAAAGCCCCTACATAGCTGGTGAAGAGAGCACAGGGGGCTGCAGCACAGGTGGATTTGACCCGGCCCTGATACTCCTGATCGTTCCGATGCTGGGACTTTTCATCAGTAAGAAGAGATAATCATATCTTATCCTGATATGATTAAGGCCCGGATCACTCCGGGCCTTTTGTTTTTGAGTCACTCTATCTGACAGTAATTTCCACCTGATCAGCACACTTGTAGTTGATACATTACTCCTAAGAGTTCCGTAAACTTTTCAGGGTAACCTTCAGGGTTTCGTGTCTTACCATGGTGGCTTGGAATTTCATCACTGAAAAGACCATCTGTATGCAGAAACCTATCCCGAATGCGGCAAGGACCGTACCAAGTCCTACCG
Organism: Synergistales bacterium; assembly: GCA_016927765.1. GTDB lineage: Bacteria > Synergistota > Synergistia > Synergistales > JAFGMB01 > JAFGMB01. Next base: position 541 of record JAFGMB010000182.1, on the reverse strand, counting down.
GCCCGCCAAGAAGCCATCCGACGAATACGGCTGACCCTTCAAGAATACCTCTGCAAAGACCGACCGCCATTCCTGTTTTCCGTTCAAGAGCCACCATCAGGCTGTCCCTGGGCCCGGCCCCAAAGCCCGATCCGATGTAAAAATAAGAGGCAAAGGAAATAATGAAAAGCCCCAGGAACATCATCAGTGTCCCTGACAGGAAGCCCTGCATTTCCGGGATAAGGTTCATTTCCAGTATCCAGTCCATGAAAATCCCGATGAGAAACATGTTCAGGATCGTTCCAAGACCCAGCTTCTCTCCCATGAGAACCACCATGATACATATTACAAGCCCCGTCAGAATACTGACCTTCCCTATGGATAAACCGATATTCAGCGAAATACCCTGGTGGAAAACCTCCCAGGGAGCGAAACCGAGATGGGCTTTCATGGTCACCACGATGCCCAGGGCGAACAGGAAAAGGCCCCATATCAGCTTGATCAGTCGTTTAGTAATATTTCCCAAGTCCATTTCTCCTTTGATATTACAATCGTTCAGGAT
>JAFGMB010000181.1 GCA_016927765.1 Synergistales bacterium | reverse complement strand
TATGGGCTCCATCTGCGCCGCCTGGGCGATCTCTATGTCTGTCAGCATCCTGCTTCTCTCCTCCGTTCCGTATTACAAAACATGGTTTACATATTATCAACAAGTATTTTGCCATAAAAAGGTCTGTTTTTCAAGATATAGATCAGGGTTAAATGTGGCGCAAAGAAGTAATAAAATTTACCACAAGGCAATTGACAGAAAATCTGCAAGAAGATATGATTTAGAAGAAAAAGAAACAAACGTTTCATAATATGAAACGACAGGAGATTAATACATGAAAAAGGACAATTATGTCCAGTCAGTCATAAGAGCCCTGGAGATCATTGAAATACTAAATGAGAGAAAAGAAATGGGAATTACAGAGATAGCTTCATCCCTTGACCTGGACAAAAGCACTGTCCATCGTTTGATCAACACCCTGAGGCATAAGGGCTACGTAAAACAGAATATCCTTAATCAGAAGTATTCCAACACCTTCAAACTCTTCGAAATGGGCACCCTTGAGGTGGACAGGACAGGTCTGATCAGGAGGGTAAACCCATTCCTGGAATATCTGGCTCAACAGACAAGAGAAACGGTCAACCTGGCTCTTCTTGAGGGAAAATTCACCATATACGTGGATAAGAGGGAGAGCTCTGAAGTTATACGGGCTGATCTGGGAGTGGGCAGGAGATATCCTGCATATACCACAAGCCTGGGAAAAGCAATTCTTGCTTACCTGCCGGAAGAAAAAGTCATCGAACTTTTTCGGGAGGAAAAATTTGTCTCCTTCACCCCGAATACCATAGGTTCACTGGATGAACTTCTGGCTCAGCTGAAACTTATAAGAAGAAGGGGCTATGCTTACGATAACGAAGAACTGATCACCGGTCTCGCATGTGTGGCATCCGCAATAAGGAATTACGACGGTAACCCTCTTGCCGCTATCAGTATAGCCTTTCCCCGTTACAGGTATCAGAAAGGCTCACCCGAGGAAGAGAGGATCATCTCACTGGTTCTTGACATAACAAGGAAACTTTCGGTTGAATTCGGTTTCATATCATAAAGAAGTTTTACAAGGCTTTTTAAAAAGAAGCAGAAAATATTCCGAAAATCAAAGTACTGAGGAGGTTGTGTAAATGGCAAAGAAGAAAGGTCGTCTTGATTTCATCAAGATGAAAAAGGCAGGAGAACAGGTAGCATGGGTAACAGCCTATGATTTCCCCATGGCTTCATTCGTGGAGCAGGCAGGAATGGATATGATCCTTGTCGGGGATTCCCTGGGAATGGTGGTGCTGGGTTACGAGGGAACCATACCTGTTACAATGGAAGAATGCATCATCCATTGCAAGGCTGTCCGCAGGGGAGCGCCCAATACATTCTGTATCGGTGATATGCCCTTCATGTCCTACCAGGTCTCTGATGGAGATGCGGTTTACAATGCCGGCAGGTTCCTTAAGGAAGCCGACATGGATGCTGTGAAGCTTGAAGGCGGCAAGAGGGTCATTACAAAGATCAAGGCCATAGCAGATGCGGGCATCCTTGTAATGGGCCATATCGGTCTTACCCCCCAGAGTTCGGGTGTTCTTGGAGGCTTCAAGGCCCAGGGAAGGGATCCTGAAAGTGCCAGGGCCCTTATCGAGGACGCTTTTGCCATCCAGGAAGCCGGAGCCTGGGCACTCCTGCTCGAGGCGGTACCACCGGAGCTGACCCAGTTCATTACGAAGAAACTGGATATTCCTGTTTATTCTATCGGAGCAGGTGGTCCCTGTGATGGCCAGCTCCTTATCTGCGGCGACATGCTTGGATTGTTCCAGGCCTTCACCCCCAAGTTCGTCAAGACCTATGCCAACGTTGCAGAAGTAGAGATCAATGCCTTCAAGGAATATATCGAGGATGTTAAGACAGGGAAGTTCCCCACAGACGATCATTGCTACCACATTCTCAAGGACAGGGAAGAAGAATATTACCAGATGCTCAAGGAGTACGAATAAACCATCCTCGCAGAAAGACCTTTGAGGGAGGCCAGAAAGGGCCTCCCTCTTTTTTCGTAAATCAATGACAAGAGATGCCATAAGTTGTGTTAATCTATGGAATATTGCGGTCAGACTGTTTGAAGTCTCTCATCTCTACACTGTAGGAGGTGTTTGTTATTATCAGTTCATCTTTCGAGCATATTCTGAACAGCGTCAGCCAGGAGGATCTGAATGACCTGACCAGCAGATTTCTTCGGGTCCCTAGTCACTGGGAGCTGCCGCAAAAGGAAGTTGATATGGTAAATGAGGTAGCTTCCTTCCTGGAATCTGAAAATATTTCCTTTGAACTTCAGAAGGTAGAGGGAGAAAGATCGAACATCATTGCTCATCTTAAGGGCAATGGCTCAGGCAGAAGCCTTGCTCTGGTAGGACATCTTGACACCGTACCACCTTATAACATGAAAGATCCTTTCAGTGGCGCGAAGAAAGGTGACCGCATCTATGGGCGGGGAGCGGTTGACATGAAGGGTCCCGATGCAGTGATGCTCCTGGCCATTGCTGCCTTTAAAAGAGCAGGTATCGAGCTTAAAGGAGATCTTTACTTCGCAGGGGTCCTTGCTGAAGAGACGAACAGCGATGGAGCAGAAGCACTTATAGAATCAGGTTTCCGGACCGATGGAGTGATCGTGGGAGAACCTTCGAGCATTGAATATTCTATCGGACACAGGGGACTTGAATGGATAGAAGTAGAATTTACCGGCAAAATAGCCCATGGGGGTTATCCCGAAAAGGGGATCAACGCCATTCTGCAGGCTTCGAGATTCATCGATAGGGTTCAGGAAAAGATAGTGCCCATGTTGAAAAGCAGGCACCATCCTCATATGGGAAGTGCGGTGATGAATTTCGGCCGTATCGAGGGTGGCATGCAGCCTAGCACAGTGGCAGGAAGCTGTACCATTCAGCTCGACAGACGCTATATTCCGGGTGAATCCGTGGAAAGCCTCATGAAGGAATACCAGGGTGTGATCGATGAGCTTTCCAGGGAAGATCCCACCTTCAGAGCCGATTTGAGGCTCATGGACATAGGGATAATGAACAGGTACCAGCATGTGCCCCTCGAAACCTCACCGGATGACCCCATTGTAGACGCAATAATCTATGGACTTGAAGAGGTTCACGGAAAAACCGCGGTCATGTCAACGAAACACGGCTGGACCGATGCTGCCCTTTTCAGCCATTATGGGAAGATGCCCACCATTGTTTATGGCCCGGGCAGCGTGGTAAGGGCTCACGGTCCTGAGGAGTATATTACAGAGAAGGAACTGATGGACGGATTGAAGACCTATATCCTTACGGCTATGAAATATTGCGGTATATAAAATAGACCGACCAGATTCAAATTTCATCCAGGGAGAAATGACTTATGGAAAAACAGGAAATTCTTAATGCCATAGCACCCTGCGGGATCGATTGTGTAAATTGCCCGTTGCATGAACACAACATCACCGAAGAAATGAAAAACAGGCTGGCTGCCATGATGGGAAAGGCACCTCAGGAAATGATCTGCCAGGGATGCAGGTCCGATAAACGGGCTGTGATCTGTCCTGTTGATTGTCCAACCCTTACCTGCTCAAGGGAAAAGGGTGTGGATTTCTGTTTTCAATGCCCTGATTTTCCCTGCGAGAAATTAACTCCCGCAGCTGACAGGGCAGATAAACTGCCTCATAATCTCAAGGTCTATAATTCCTGCCGGATGAAGAAAATGGGCCTGGAAAAGTGGCTTTTAGAGGATGCCCGGACCACCGCCACAAGGTATTACAAAGGCAGGATGGTCATTGGAAAAGGTCCCGTAGTTGAATAAGAACTCAGAATAACGAATAAAGACAAAAGGGGCAATATCCCAGCGATTCAAGGGGCTGCCCCTTCGTTGTATCTTCTCAGGATCACTTTCAGATAGTCTTTTATCCTATCGCCCCGTTATTTCTTTTCAAATTCCGGACCCTCCAGGTCTTTGACCACCCCTTTGAGAAGTTGAGGTATTTCCAGGTTCTGAGGGCATAGCTCCAGGCATCGCCCGCAATTGACACACAGGGAAGCGTGGGCCTTCTCACCTATCACTCCCCCCAGCCAATAGTAATACTGCCTTTTGGGGTCCTCCTGACCAAGGAGGTGATACCTGTTATAGAACTCAAAGCACATGGGGATATCCACCCCTGCAGGGCAGGGCATGCAGTAACGGCATCCTGTGCAGTGAACTTTTGTCAATCTGCGATATTCTTCAGCTGCCTGGTTTATCAGTTCAAGTTCCATCTGGCTCAGGGACTTCGGGTATCCTTCATTTGCGATACGCAGGTTTTCCTCCAGATGTGTTTCTTCATTCATTCCGGACAATACTACGGTGACTTCAGGATGATCCCATACCCATCTCAAACCCCATTCGGCAGGAGTCCTTTTTATTTCTGCTTTGTTCCAAAGGGCTTCAACAGAGGGAGGTACCGTCCGAGCCAGGCTTCCTCCCCTGAGAGGTTCCATCACGATAACGCCCAGCCCTCTTGCGTAAGCGTATTTAAGCCCTTCCGTGCCGGCCTGGAAATTCTCGTCCAGGTAGTTGTACTGGATCTGGCAGAAATCCCAGTCGAAAGAATCGAGGATCTCTCTGAAAAGACCGGGAGTTCCATGAAATGAAAAACCGGCATTTCCTATACTTCCGTCTTTCCTGGCCTCTTCGAGAAATTCCAGGGCCCCTATCTTTTTAACCTGTTCCCAGCCTTCTCCGGTCATGGCATGCAGCAGGTAATAATCCAAATGATCGGTCCGGAGTTTTTCCATCTGGTGTTCCAGGAACCCTGAAAGCCCTTCGTCTTCCTCCACCATCCACCATGAAAGTTTTGTGGCCAACTTAACCCTGTCACGATAGCCTTCTGAAAGGGCTTTCCCGACCACGATCTCGCTCTGGCCATTGTGATACGGAGCGGCCGTATCGATATAGTTCACCCCGCCATCAATGGCTGAGCGGATCTGCCTGATAGCCCTTTCCTCATCGATCTCTCCGTTTTTCAGGGAAAGGCGCATGCAGCCAAAACCCAATATGGAAAGTCGGTCACCGCTTCTGGGCATTTTTCTGTAAAGCATGGATTGCAACCTCCCTTGAAGTATCAGAAATTCCCCCGGATTTTGTTATAAGCATTCCTGGGTTGATAACTCATCGGTAAAACAGATAATACCAGATTTGTCTGTCTAGTGATGCAAACTTGATATAATTACAATGCGATTATCTAATAATATAAACAGGAGAGTGGAAAAGTATGATAAAAAGGATCCCTGCTGAGGAAAGACATTTTTCTGATTTTGGATGGCTGAAGACTTTCTGGCTTTTTTCTTTTTCAAATTACTATGACCCCGAAAACATACAGTTTGGTGCCTTGAGGGTATTCAATGATGATGTGGTCCTTCCTGGAAAAGGATTCCCCACCCATCACCATAATGAGAAGGAAATAATAACCCTTGTCCTTGATGGTGAGATCACTCATGAGGATAGTATGGGTAACAGGACTGTCATAAGGGCTGGAGATGTTCAGCGAATGACCGCTGGGACAGGGATAACTCATTCTGAATTCAACCTCTCTGAAAGACCGGTCCATTTTTACCAGGTGTGGATCTATCCTGATCACAGAGGGCTCGAGCCGAGTTATGATCAGAGAACCTACAGCCCGGAACTCTGGCATAACAGGTTCTTCCCTGTGGCCTCAGGGCAGATGGCAAATAACGTGGTAACTTTCCATACAGATGCCTCCATATACAGGGCTACTTTAGGTCAGGGAAGGGATATTACCTTCCCAACCAGTGACATGAGAAGGATCTTTGTCTATCTCACCAGGGGTGAAGTGAACATCAATGGCACGGATATGGATGAGAAAGATCAGGCCAGGATAGATGAAGAGGCTCTGTTATGTTTCTCTGCAGGAAAAGACTCTGAACTTGTTCTTATAGATGTGCCTTCCTGCAAGGGTTGGGGATATGATACCAGGACCCTCAGGGGGAGCAGTTCGCAATAGGCTATTTCTTAAGGGATGGTGGGTTTCCTTTACAAAATCTGGGAAGGAAGGTATTATCTCTTACAATAACTTTCTATCGTCGAACATTCTTGAAAGGAGGATCAAGCCTGTGAAAAACATATACTTCAATGTAATTTCCGGATCAATGGTTTCTGTTACCACTACTACCGGCGGCGGTCCTCCTGGGATGACCGGCGGCAGTTAGTGCTGTCGAGGTGATCTCTCAGGCCAGGGGCCCTTCTAAAAGGCTCCTGGCCTTTTTTTATTGTTTTAAGAGTGTAAGGACATCCAAATTTCTTTAGTGGAGGTGAGGGGAGTGAAATTCAAAATATTGCTCCTTGGATTCGGAAACGTGGGGAAGGGCTTCTGTCGCCTGCTTTCAGAGAAGAGAAAGATCCTGAAAGAAAATTACGGGATCGACCCTTCCGTGGTGGGGATATGTACAAGGACAAGAGGCAATGTCTATGATCCTGGTGGTATAGATCTGACTATTTTCCTGAACCGGACAGAAAGAACTCCTCTCATCCCTTTGAAAGAGATGTTGGGTTCGAAGGTGATGATACCTGAAGACCCTTCCGTGGAAGAGCTTGTTTCAAAGGCAGATTATGATGTTCTTGCGGAGTGTACTCTCACATCCCTGGATGGAGGTGAACCTGCCTACGGCTGGATGAAGAAAGCCCTTGAAAGGGGCAGGTCTGTGATAACCACAAATAAGGGCCCTATTGCTTTTCATTACCCGGAGCTCCATGAACTCGAATTAAAACATGGGTCCAGGCTACTTTTTGAAGGTACTGTCATGGCAGGTACTCCTGTCTTTGCGACTTTTCTCCAGGGACTTTCGGGAAGCAGGATCCAATCCTTTGAAGGGGTTTTGAACGGGACCTGCAATTATATCCTTGAATTGATGCAACAGGGGAAAGGGTATGGCGATGCCCTTGAAAAAGCCAGGGAAGCCGGATATGCTGAGGCGGACCCAGCCATGGATGTGGAAGGTTATGACTCTGCCCTGAAAGCCCTGATCCTTTCGAATGTATTAACGAAAAAGTCGGTTCCCTTTGAAAAAATAGAACTTCAGGGGATAAGAGCCATGGATCCCGGATTAATTGAACAGGCAAGATCCGGAAAAGGAAAGATCAGACTTGTCGCAAGGGGTAGACTCGGGGATAATAACAGCGATATTTCAGTTAAACCGGAAGTCCTTCTTCCGGAGCATCCCCTTTATAACCTGCCTGGAGCAATGAATGGCCTTGTTTTTAATACCGATACGGTGGGGCAGGTGTATATTTCCGGAAAGGGAGCAGGATCAAGAGAGACAGGTTTTGCCCTTCTCAGTGACCTGATCGCCCTTTTTCCCGGAAAACGGCATTTCCATCCTTCAGTATCGGTGCATAAAGAGCAGCTTATTTCCAGGAGGGCTCACCTATGTTAGTACAGAAATATGGAGGATCATCTCTCGCAGATCCCCATAAGATCAGGCTGGTGTCGGACAGGATCGTTAAAGCCCTTGAATACCATGAAAGGCTGGTAGTGGTGGTTTCAGCCATGGGAACAACCACGGATGCCCTTATTGAATTGGCAGGTTCAACCTGTTCCATGAAGGATCTGCGTGAAATGGACATGCTTCTTTCAACGGGTGAACAGGTTTCCGCAGCAATACTGTCCATGGTTCTGAACGAAAAAGGTATCCAGTCAAGATCATACAATGGTTACCAGCTTGGGATCATAACCACATCCGATCATTGTGATGCAAGGATCCTTGAGATAGATGCCGGGAAAATTAACCAGGCCCTTGATAAATACATGGTAGTTGTAGTTACTGGCTACCAGGGTATTTCCAGGGAAGGGGATATAACCACCCTTGGAAGGGGTGGTTCCGACACAACTGCGGTTGCCCTTGCAAATTTTCTTGGCACCCGATGCGAGCTGTACAGCGATGTTGCCGGGATCTTTACCTGTGATCCACGCATCGAGCCTGATGCCCAGAAACTTGCGTGCATCTCCTATGAAGAAATGCTGGAACTTTCAAGGCTGGGAGCGAATGTGGTCAATCCTGTAGCTGTCGAGATAGCCATGAATAATGACATAGAGGTCTATTGTGCTTCTACTTTTTCCGAAGAAGCAGGCACCCTTCTCAAGGGACATGTCCAGGGAGAAGAAAGTAGAAGCTCTGTGATAGGCCTGGCTGTGAAAAAATACATTCCTGAAGAGGGTGGAGCGAATTATTTCAGGGAAGGCCAGGGGGTTGCCCTGGTTTCTGCCGTAGGGTGTAATCTTGGGGAAGATGGTCGAGTCCGTGAAACCATCTACCAGGTCCTCTCTCAGGAAATGAACGAACCGGTGTATCTTTCAGCCTCAACTCACAGCATTTCTGCCCTTATGCCGGAAGACAGGATCAGGAAAGGGGTCAGGGCGCTTGCTGAGGCCTTCTTCCTTCTCTGATAGAGCAATTGCACTCACTACTTGTCCTGACCCGGTAAGTTAATTTGCGAAGGGGCCTCTTTCAAAGAGGCCCCTGATCTTTTTAAGCCATATCCTGTCTTGTTTTGTAACGATCCAGGATCTGTTGAGTGGAAAGGATTTCTGCAAAAACTGCTCCCAGGGAGCTCATGATGGTGCCATGGACGGAGGATGCGAGTATATCCATCCCCTTGAAGGACAGGGCCCTTGTTGCGCAGGCATCTTCTGCAACAATGCAGGAAAACCCCAGGTCAAAGGCGGTCCTTACTGTTGTATCTATACACATGTGAGACATGGCGCCACAGATCACGAGGGTATCGATATGCCTGTCCTTCAGCTGGGATAACAGGTTGGTATCCCTGAAAGAGTTGGGGAAATGCTTGACAATGACCTCTTCCCCTTCAAGAGGGAAAACCCTTTCGTTGATCTCTGCACCGGTAGTCTGAGAAACAAAAAATTTAGCTCCCGGCCTGATGGAAATATGCTGGATATGGAACAGGGCCATATCCTTTTCCCTGAAAAAGGAAAGGAGCCTGGAAGCCTCCCCGGCAGCTTTTTCCATTCCTTCCAGTTCCATACCCCCGCCTGTGAAGTAGTCATTCTGAATATCTACGAGAAGAAGTGCTGTCCTCTCCATCCTCTTTCCCCCTTATAAAACTCTCAGAATTTCTTGATCGATCTACAGATATCATAGCAAAAAGAGGTCATCCCTCAAAAGGGATCTGAGGAGGCAAAACAACATTCGGGTATGATCCACGGCGATCCTGGAAAATGATTGAACATTTAATATTCCGTAGTAAAATTGTATCCGAGGGGAGTAATAATTAATTAAACAAAAGACTCATTAAAGATATGCATGATATTGTTCCAGTTTAGAACATGTGAAACGGTTCTTCGGGCAAAGAATATGGGGTCTCTTTCATAAGGAAGGTGATGTACTGAACAGGTTATTCAACCTGAAAGTACTCTTAAGGGGTTGAGGAAAATGGAATACGGATATGGAAAGCGGTGTTGTCCGGGAAATATGGTGGTAATGGTTTTCCTTCTGGTCTTTTCTATTTCCTCAGTTGCACAAGCCGGCGGAGGACTGGTCAGGGCGCCTTTGAACCCGGAGTACCTCAAGTATGTTGAAGAAGGTTCAAGACAAGGAAAAATGGAGGCAGTTGAAGAAGGTAGACCTTTCCCCGGGATTCGTTTCTCCGGTTACAGGCCTTCTCCTGTAGATCTTTCCCACAATATTCCGAAGGTCAGGCCTGAAAGGGAATTGATGGGACAGATAACATTTCCCGATGCTTATGACCTTAGAGATCACAATAAAGTCACCTCTGTTAAAGACCAGGCTATTTATGCCACCTGCTGGTCTTTTGCCGTTATGGGTTCTATAGAATCATGTATGAAGCCTTCCGAAACCAGGGATCTTTCAGAGTATCACCTTGCCTGGTATGCATATTCCGGGGATGATTCCTTTACCCGGATCTCTCTTGACCCGGGCTGGCACGAGGTGCTCGATCAGGGGGGAAATGACCTTATGGCTACCGCCCTTCTCGCAAGGTGGACAGGTCCCGTTTATGAAAGTGATTGTGAATATGATATTGAAGGGAAAATCCCTTCTCTCGGAGCGGATGATTCAACCCGAAAACACGTACAGAACGTGGATTTCCTTTTCTCATCCTCACAGGTGAAGGAGGCTCTAATGGAGGATGGGGCGATCTTCCTTTTCATGCTTTTTGACTGGGGAAGCTACAATGAGGATACCTTTTCGTATTTCTATAATGCATCCAACCAGGTAGCTGGAGGATATCATTGTGTTAATATCGCAGGTTGGGATGACAATTACCCGAAATCCAACTTCACCATCCATTCTGTGCCAGGTTCCACACCTTATTCAAATGGGGCATGGCTTGTAAAGAACACCTGGGGTAGTGATTGGGGAGATAGTGGTTATTTCTGGGTCTCCTATGAAGATCCTCAATTACGCTATTTTGTCATGTTCCATGGGGAACCCGTAGAGAATTACGTGAGGAACTACCAGTATGATCCTCTGGGATGGGTATATCATTTCGGGTTCCAGGATTTAGACGAGTGGGATGGAAGTGACTTTTTCTCTAATATCTTCACGTCGGAGGCAAAAGAGGTCTTAGGTGCTGTCAGTTTCTACTCATCCATTGATGATGCCATGTACAGCATATCCATATTTACAGATTCCGGCCCCTTTCCCGATAATGGCACGTTGTATTTTGGTGGAGAGGGTACCATTGACCACGCAGGCTACCACACCGTGGAACTGGCTCACCCTGTCCCTGTCAGGGAAGGTGAAAGATTCTCTGTGGTAGTACAACACACCACTCCTGGCTATGCGCCAATAGCGGTTGAGGATATATTGAATGATTACTCCGAGAATGCCAATGCATCCATGGGGCAGAGTTTTGTAAGTGATAATGGAAGTGAGTGGATAGATATAGCAGGATCATATCCGTACGCTAACGTCTGCCTGAAAGCCTTTACGCGGGAATGGCCGGAAGGTATGGAGACCATATCCGTTGTTTCCCCTTTCTTGAACGAAGAAATTTCCGGTACCACTGCCAACCTTGAATGGACAAGTGGAGGTCATAACGTTACCTATGACCTCTATTTCGGGAAAAACATCATGGTTTTGAAAGCAAAGGATATCAATGACACCCAGTATGCTGTTCCGGGTCTCAGGAGGGGTGAAACTTACTGCTGGCACGTAGTGGCAGAAAATGACTACGGAGAAGAAATTGAAGGTCCAATGGGTATTTTCTCTGTGGGACCTGCTTCTTCCGGTGGTAGTGGAGATGGAGGCGGAGGCGGAGGAGGGTGCAGTGTGTCCTTCTTCACTATGGGGTGGATCTTTTTCCTGGTCCCCTTTTCCCTGCTGTTCCGCAGGAAAGGATAGTCAAGAAAAAGCCGGCTCCAGGAGCCGGCTTTTTTCCATCCTGTCAGACCCTGACCATAGAGTTTGCGAAGGGATGGCCTGTCTCCAGGATCTCTATGGCTACCTGAGCTGCGAACCTGGCAGCTACTCCGCATACATCCGGACAGCCTTCCTCCGCATCCACCATGATCTCGTGGAGTTCATCCCTCTGTGCCTCGTCAGTCAGGTCAAATATCCTTCCGTAGAGTTTCTGGTGTATCTCCCGGCATATTACCGTGCCGTATTTTTCCTCGAAAAGCTTGTAGACCTTGTCCATGTAATCCATTCCCCTCATGGCCTGGTCTTTCATCTCCAGGTCGTCTCGGCCTGCAAGAAGGCCTATGAACATCAGGGCTCCGGCCAGGGCTCCGCAGATATCGCCCCTTCTCACACACCCTCCTGCAAAGGCTGTGGATGAACGAAGAACATCCGGGTTGTGTATCCCGAAAGCCTGCATCAGCGCTGCAAGGGTCCCCTGGCTGCAGAGATGGTATTCCGCCTCGTTGTGGGTAGCCATTTCAGAAGCTGCTTCGATAATTTCGCGGTAATAATCGTCCATGGTGAACCTCCGTCATAAAAAGATATTTCCATGCAGAGTATATTTTATCAGCATAAGGTCGTGATCATGTGGAAAATCCTATCTGCATGGAAAATCGGAAAAAGGGTTTTATTCTGAAATAGTGAGCTAAGTATATATCAGAGGGGTATTTTCTGTTAAAATATGGTACTTTGTCTCAAATACCAACTTTCCCACCGGGTGCAGTCATTTTGCTGGTCCGGGAGATTGGAACGATAAATGTCTAAAATGCTCAAACCGACTATCCTTTCCCTGTCTTTGCTGACCATAATCTCCACTTCTGCAGTTTCGCCTGCCCTGGGTGAGATCTCAGATTATTTTTCTTCAGCTGACAGATTTCTGATTCAGTTAGTAGCAGTTCTCCATGCCCTCGCTATTGTGCCATCGCTGTTTTTTGCCAGTTGGCTTACATCGAGATTTACGAAGAAGAAAGTGCTCCTGGTAGGATTGGCAGTCTTTTCTCTGGCTGGGATGGGGGCTGTCTTTGCCAACAGCATTTTTTCATTATTGGTTTTCAGGGTTTTCCTTGGAATAGGTCTTGGGTTGGTGATCCCCTTTTCCACGGCCCTGATATCCGATTATTTCGATGGAGAAGAAAAAGAGAGAATGATGGGACTTTCAAGCTCCTTCAACATGTTGGGAGCTATGGTAGCTCTGACCTGTTCGGGATACCTTGCCATGGTTTCCTGGAGACTTCCATTTCTGATATATGGTGTTGGTATTCCCGTGCTGATCCTTAATCTTGTCTATTTGCCAGATGTTATTCAGGATCAGGGAGGTGAAGGGACTGTTACGGGAGACGTCCCAGCACGGGTGTACCCGGTTGCAGGGCTGATGTTTCTGTTCTGCATGATCTTTTTCATCCTTACCCCTACCATGGCCCTTTTTCTTAGAGATAACTCCCTGGGAGATTCAAGTATGGCGGGGATTGCCATCTCTTTTTCTACCATAGGCGGTTTTTTTTCAGGCTTTCTGCTTACCAGGACAAGGAAATGGACGGGAAAGCTTTTTTTCCCGAGTATGCTCGCAATGATGAGCATGGGTTTCTGGTTTCTCTACCTTTCTTCCGTCTTGGGAATGGTATTCCTGGGTTCAGCCGTAATAGGTTTTGCCAACCGGTCGATCTTTCCTATCTTTTTCCTTCATGCCACCAGGGACATATCAAGGGAGCAGTCGGTAAAAGTGACTGCCATGCTGAGCTCCATGATCTACGTGGGGCAATTCACCGCGCCTATCTTCCAGAAGATGGTGGGCTTTGTTTTTCACGATACTACCGCCCGTTTTCTTTACCTTTTTGTGGCTTTGTTAACCACTGTCACGGCAGTGGCACTGGTTACACATTATATTTTCAAGAGACAGAGAGAGCTGCAATACAGCAGTAAGGAAATCTGATCTTTCGGTCACCCATTCTTTCAGTATGGAGATGATCTGTTCCTCGGAAGATCTGTTCTTCTTCATGAATATTCTTCCTCGATGGGTCCAATTTTAACAACTTTCTCGCATTTTTTCTGGACCACTTTTCGGGGAGCAGGTCATAGAGGTTCTTCAAAGTTCTCCCCATTACAGATGGGACATTTCGGCTTAGCTATAAAGACATAATAAGGGAGATAGAAAAACCCAAAAAGGAAAAGAAACGCAAGCCAGTTAAACTTTTTAACCGGTGTTACGTTCCGTCTACAATCTGGACACCACTTTTTTTGAGCCAAAGCGACTACACATCCTTCCTTGAAACAAACTCCTATTCTAAAATCATTAACCCTCATAGAAATATGAATATTACTCTTTGATAATTCCAATTCTATCAGTTGATTTGTATTGAAGATGGACCACTTTTCTGAGAGCAGATTATTTTTATGGTACATTTAATTGTGTAAGACAAAATTCTCCGGTAGAGAAGCTTATGATCAGTTACATTTCAAAATGAGATATAAAGAAACGAATTGATAGCTTGTTCTGCAAAGGAGACAACGGAATGACGGTTCAATTGCCAATTGTCGAGTTCTCGCAGGAGCAGAAATTATTGTGGGAACATGTCGGGAATCTCTGGGAGATGTCGAAAGAACGAAACAAGAGCAAAATCCAAGCGACTCTCCATCCTCGATATGTAGGTTGGGATATAAATGCCGATCTCCCTCATGACCGGGAGGCCGCAACACAGTCGGTATTGGGTGATGCTCCAACCCTGCTCGAATACGACCTCCGCCCCCTAAGTGTTCAGATTTACGAGAGCATAGTAGGAGTAGTCCACTATTTCTATTCTGCGAATGTCTTGTCGAGAAACGGTCAGGTCCTGACCATTACAGGAAAATGGAGCGAGGTTTACCTCAAGCAGGAGGGGATCTGGATGATGGTTTCGGTCAGCGGGAGGCCAGACGTACCGATAAAATGAATCCCGAACAGGCAGATGCACGTGAGCCTTTCACTGGCACTGCAGGTCTCGTGACCTTGATATTATCCTATAGACAAGAATCGGAGGAAGATTTGTACAAAGAGGTTGTACAAAACGAACCTCCACCAAAAAATAAGCCCAGGATTATCAAGGGGTTACGAGAATTATGGTGTCGGTTATAGTGTCTCCAAGCCTCCACTATATGATAACGAGCAGTCAACAGAAGATATTCTTTTGGCTGCTTTTTTTGTTGTTTTGAAGCTGAAAATATCTCTAACGTTTCCTACCAAGTTCCATAAAATGATTGAAATTAGCATCCATTATGGAGTTCACATACTGCTACCATTGTGGTACCCCGATCTGTTTCATGTATCAGCACCATTTTCAATATTTGTTTAAGAGAGCCTGAATTCTACTACAATCGATCAATTTCCAATGTTGATATATTCCTGGTCCCGATCTCGAAATCACAGACTATCGGAAGATGGTCAGAAAGGGGAATTCGCGGCACTGTGAAGTTTCGGACAGATATCTCTTTTCTGACAAGAAGGCGGTCAAGCCGAAATCGGGGAACCCTGCTTGGATATGTAGGGGTCCCTGCTGTATCCGCATCTCTCATCCCTGTGGCGGATAGAAGATAGTTCAGCTCTGATGAACCATGAAGAAGGTTGAAGTCCCCTCCAAGGAGCACAGGTTTTCTGAGGGGCTCCAGTTTCCGGGCCAGTTCCTTCAACTGTGACCGTCTTGCGCTTTTCCCGAGAGGGAGGTGTACGACAAGAACATGGAATTCAGGAAATTCAACTTCAAGGACGGTTTTTTTCATTCCCCTTGCGAGATGATGTTCCCGGGATGCTACCACGGGAAGACGGGTCAGTATGGCGTTGCCCTGGGAAGAGAGCAGGGGCAGCCTGCTCAGAATGGAATTCTTTCCGTACTTGGTGGAAAAGTGATGTTCCCACCCCTGAAGAGAAGCAAGCCGATGAGCCTGACATAGCTTCCTGTGGCGATAGGAGCCCCCGTCGACCTCTACAAGGCAGACAATATCAGCATCCAGGCTGTCCAGGAAATCTGCTATTCTCGATATTCGTTTTGTTGAAAAGGCAAAGAACCCGCTGAAAGGAATAGGCATGTGGTAATGCAGACCGGTCCCTGTACCGTAACGGATGTTGTAAATCACTATCCTCATATCTTCAGGCCTTTCTGAAAGAACTTTTGACTTATCATACCCTGTCTTCCAGCATGGCGCCCTCATCGGCCTGGAGGGCCATCTTCGCACATATCCCCAGGATACCCCTGTTCACCTTTGGAGGCGGGGGCGTCCAGTCGTCAAGTCGCCTGCGGATATCTTCTTCAGGAATGCTCAGATCCACTTTTCTCCCATCGATATCGATAGTGATGGGGTCTCCCTCCTCCACTATGGCAATGGGGCCTCCAACTGCTGCTTCGGGTGTGATATGTCCAACAGCAGCTCCTTCAGTGAAGCCCGAGAATCTACCGTCAGTAAGGACATATACATCCTGCCCGAGGCCAAGGCCAACCAGAGCGTCGGTGGTCATCATCATCTCCCTCATACCAGGTGCTCCCCGGGGACCTTCATAACGGATCACCACCACATCCCCTTTATTGATCCTACCCGAGATGACAGCTTCGTGAGCCTCGTCGTCCGAAGAGAAGACCCTGGCAGGACCATTGAAATGGCGGCTCTTCCTTTCGATGGTAGTGGTGCGGCATATGGCGCCTCCGGGCATGAGGTTTCCCCGGATGACCGCAATGCCGCCATTTTCAAAGACAGGTTTATCCGTGCCCGTCAGCACTTCCCTGTTCAGGGATCGTGCTTTGCTCATGATCTCTCCTGCGCTTTTCCCGGAGACCGAGGCTGCTGAACCTTCGAGGTAATTCCTGAGTTCCCCCATGATGGCAGGGACCCCGCCGGCATGATGAAGGTCCATTACAGTGGCCTTTCCTGTTGGGATAACCCTTGAGATCACGGGAACCTTCCTTGACAGGCGGTCGAAATCGTCAAGGGTCAGGTCAATGCCAAGTTCCCTCCCATAGCTGAGCAGATGGAGGACTCCGTTGGTGGAGCCTGCTATACCGAGGAGAAGGGTCACTGCGTTTATGAGATTCTCCTTTTTCACTATTTCCGAAGGAGTTATGCCTTTCCTGGTAAGTTCAACAGCTTTTCTCCCGGTCTGGGTAGCAAACCGGAGTTTTTCTGCATAGACTGCGGGAACTGTGGAGGAACCCGGAAGGGCCATTCCCATCCCTTCCATAAGGATCTGCATGGTGTTTGCAGTTCCCATGAGGGCACAGGCACCTGCACCTGGACAGACGTGGTCCTCCAGGTATCTGAGTTTTTCCGACACATCTTCCTCTCCATACTGGGAGCCGAAGACAAGCTGATCCAGCTCGGACATCACGGCCTGTCGGCCTTCGAACTGGCAGGTAAGCTGGGGACCACCGGATAGAAATATAGTTGGAAGTCCTGACCTGATAGCTCCTATGAAGACCCCGGGGATGATGCTGTCGCACGAGGCTAGGATAACAAGACCGTCAAGGAGCTGTACGTTGGCCATGATCTCCACAGAAGAGGCTATCACATCCCTTATGACAAGCTCATACCTCATATGGGGTGTGCCTATGGGTACTGCGCCGCAGGTGGCAATGGTCCGAAACTCAAAGGGAGTACCTCCAGCCTGCCATATTCCCGCCTTTACATGTTTTGTCAGCTGGTCCAGGTGGACATGCCCAAGCCCGGCATCGTTAGCGGGATTCACAACACCTATCAGTGGCTTTGAAAGATCCTCGTCATCATAACCCGCACCCTTGTATATGGCTCTTCTTGAAGCGGCGGCGTTCGTGGAAAAAAGGTTTTCTCTCGCTGAGCGGTAATTGTTCATTGTTCAAACCTCCCTCAGATCTATGTAAAGGCCTTCCCCCCTAATTATTCTAATGGCCTGTTGAACAGTTAAATTCTAAGGGAATAACTGCTATAGAGGAAGGGAATAGGAAAAAATCAACGGAATTGAATATGAGAAGAAACTGGTTTGTCAGATGGAGAACCTGGTGGCATAATCGGTTCTGGCTGTTTATCCTTATTGGAATTTCACGATTTCCCACAGAGGTGTTGTCCTTGCAAGTGCTCCTGATCTCCCTCGCAACTTTTATCGTTGCAGTTTTCATGACCATGGCCGGACGGGGCGGGGGGAATTTTTACGTGATCCTGCAGGTCCTGGCGGGAGCTTCAATGGGCCTGGCTGCCAGTACGGGCCAGTTCCTAATGTTCTCCACCTCCTTTGCTGCCATGTTCATTTTCCATAAGCACAAGACTGTTTCATGGCCTATGGCTGCTTTTATCGGGCTTACCACCAGCCTGATGGCCTTCGTGGGTGGTGTTTCTGCCAGTTCCTTTTCGGGGACAAGCCTTAAGCTGATCTTTTCCCTCATGCTT
>JAFGMB010000180.1 GCA_016927765.1 Synergistales bacterium | reverse complement strand
GATGGGTATACCCATCTGGGCATTTTCCTGGACCTCGATCTCCACTTCCCTGTCTTCAAGTTTTCCTGCCTGGAGCATGGAAAGCAGTTTCTGCCTTGTGGATTCCCTGATCCTGTCCTCTTCTTCGTCTTCAGAGACAGGATGGGCCTCTTCCTGGGCAGAAGAGAATATCTTCATGAAATCGCTGACCTGTTTCCTTTTCTGTGCCTTGGGGAGTAGAAAATCAAGAAGTCTCTGGTCTGCCATTTCCACTGCCTTTATCTGGACTTCTTCCATTTTCTGCTTCTTCACCATCTGCACAGCCGATTCGACCAGGTCACGGATCATGGATTCCACGTCTCTGCCCACGTAACCCACTTCTGTGAATTTTGTCGCTTCCACCTTTACGAAGGGCGCATTTACAAGCTCCGCAAGTCTTCTGGCTATTTCCGTCTTACCCACACCCGTGGGGCCCATCATCAATATATTTTTTGGAGCTATCTCCCTGGCGATCTCTTCGGGGAGGATCCTCCTCCTGATCCTGTTCCTCAGGGCAATGGCAACCGCTTTTTTCGCCTTATCCTGACCAACGATATACCTGTCCAGAAACTGGACCACTCTTGATGGGATAAGATCCATTTCACCTGACAAGGGCATTAACCTATCACCTCAACCGTAATTATGTTATCCGTGTATATGCAGATATCCGAAGCGATCTCTATGGAGCGCCTTGCAATATCTGCAGCATTCCAGTCACTGACTTCCAGAAGGGCTCTTCCTGCAGCCAGGGCGAAACCTGACCCTGAACCTATTGAAGCTATTCCGTGTTCGGGCTCAAGCACATCCCCTGCGCCGGAAAGGAGAAGGATATTTTCA
The DNA here is from genome assembly GCA_016927765.1 of Synergistales bacterium. Taxonomy (GTDB): domain Bacteria; phylum Synergistota; class Synergistia; order Synergistales; family JAFGMB01; genus JAFGMB01. The sequence goes on along the minus strand of JAFGMB010000180.1, from coordinate 9,214 downwards.
CTGTCCGCTACGAGCATCATCGCTTCAAGGCGCCTCAGGGTGCGGTCCATTCTCCAGTCCTTTACCATTTCCACGGCAGCCCGCATCAGGTTGCCGCTATACTCTTCAAGCCGTTTTTCAAATCTTTCAAGAAGGGTCATGGCATCTGCCGTGCTGCCTGCGAAACCCGCCAGGACCTGCTGGTTATACAATTTTCTGACCTTCCTGGCTCCCTTTTTGATCACCTGGTCTCCCAGTGTCACCTGGCCATCTCCTGCCATGGCCACCTGATCACCTTTTTTCACACATATTATGGTCGTTCCCTTGAACATCTATTCATCATCCTCGGACATAGGGTAATTTTCCATATAGCTCTTCTTCAAATGATCCGCCGTAACGGTCAGATACCTCTGGGTGGTCAACAGGCTTTCATGGCCCAGCAACTCCTGGAGCACCTTCAATGATGCCCCTCCTTCAAGCATATGGGTCGCAAAGCTGTGCCTCAGCATGTGAGGTGTCACCCCTGACAGGCCAACCTTCCGGGAGGCCCTTTCCACGATCCTTGTTACTGTCCTTACCGCAATATGCCCCTCTTCCCGGCCGGGAAAGACAAAGGAGCTCTTTTCCCTGATCCCGGAACGCCATTCCTCAATGGCCCTTACACAGTGGCTTCCCATGGGGACTATTCTTTCTTTCTGCCCCTTGCCCAATATCCGCAAAGACCTCTCCGGCAGTTCCATATCAGCCCATTTAATTGTCGCCGCCTCGGAAACCCTGAGGCCGCTGCCGTAAAGGAGTTCCAGGATGGCCTTGTCCCTCAGGGAATTATTTTTCCCGATACCTTCCTCGATCATACGGTTCACATCTTCCCTGGACAAAGCCCTTGGGAGGGTCCCAGGGAGCTTGGGACCTCTCACTCCGGATGAGGGGTCCTTCTCAATATAGCCTTTTTCAAGGAGATACCTCAGCCATCCGCGAAGGGCAGATAATTTTCTCGCTGAAGAAGTCCTGGCATATCCGAATGCCATTATCTCCCTTAGAAATGACCTTACATGACTTCTCGTGATCTCCTCGGGAGCAGTCACTTCCTGTTTCTGAAGATAAGTCACGAACTGGACCAGATCAACGGAATAGTTCAGCACCGTATGTTCAGAACATTTAAGATGATACCTCAGGTGATCCAGAAAAGAATCCACCGTTGATGACAATTGTTCTTTCATAGCAGTCATTTTACACTATTTTCATGCAACTTACTATTATTCAAAAGAGTCGAATAATATCTTTTCTTTGGGGAAAATTCGAGAGTTTTTAACTAATCCGTAAGGTATGACAAAATGAAAGAATTATTGACGAAAGTCCAGCTCTTGAAAAACAGGGTGGGAATCCAGGAATTCTTTCATGGCCCCTTCGGCACGCTCCGATACCATCCTGCACTTCTCAAGGCGATGGCGGATACGTTTCCCCAGGGGTGGAAAGATCCCCAGATTGACATTCATGGGTTTAAAGGAGTCAGGCTCCGCATCCTGAAGATAAAAGGAAAGGGAACCCAGGGCGCTTTCTCTCGGCCAGAGGGGTTCAGGCAGACCTTTAAGACTGGAGGCCAGGTTTATGGCTGCCATCAGGCCGGTAGCGGTACTTTCCACATAACCCTCAACACCGGTTATCTGGCCTGCAAGATATATCCCCTGGCGTGAGACTAACTCCAGGGAACTTTTAAGGACTCTCGGTGCGTTCACGTAAATATTCCTGTGCATTACACCATACCTTACGAATTCAGCGTTCTCAAGGGCTGGGATCATCCTGAAGACCCTGTCCTGCTCTCCCCATTTGAGGCTGGTCTGGAACCCTACCATATTGAAGAGGGAACCTTCACGGTTATCCCTTCTCAGCTGGACCACCCCATAGGCTTCCTTTCCGGTGGAGGGATCCGGAAGACCCACCGGTTTCATTGGACCGAACCGTAGGGTGTCTACCCCTCTTGAGGCGATCTCTTCAACAGGCAGACAACCCTCGAAATATCGGATATCCCTGTCGAGTTCGTGCCTTGGTGCCCTCTGGGCTTTGACCAGTTGGTCCCAGAAAGCCAGGTAGCTTTCCTTATCCATGGGACAGTTAAGATAATCATCGCCCTTTTCATACCTGCTTCCCCAGAAAGCCTTTTCCATATTTACCGATTCCAGGGTCAGCACAGGGGAAACGGCGTCGAAAAAATAGAGGAACCCCTCCCCTATCAGACCGGCCAGACTTTCTGCCATGGAGGGGGAGGTCAAAGGCCCTGTTGCGATAATAGCGGGCCCCTCAGGTACCTCTGTCATTTCCTCCCTGATGAGGCGTATATTAGGCAAAGAGCTGATCCTGTCAGTCACCATGTCGGCGAAGATCTGCCTGTCCACGGCAAGGGCCCTGCCTGCTGCTACCTTTGCACCATCGGCACATTGCATTATGAGGCTATCCATTTTCCGGAGCTCATCTTTCAATATTCCTGCCGGACTCGTAATTCCGTCAGCCCCGAGGGAATTGCTGCAAACCAGTTCGGCAAGGAATGCCGAGCTGTGAGCCGGGGTCATCCTGTGGGGTCTCATTTCATATAGATCTACAAGGAAGCCCCTTCTGGCAAGCTGCCATGAAGCCTCTGCACCTGCTAGTCCTCCCCCGATGACACTGACGGGAATATCTTTATGGCTATTCATCTTCTTCCTTCACTGCCTTCTCCCTGTATCCGCATGAAGCACAGACTGGCGCTTTTCCCCTGGTTTTCTGTTCCATGACCCCGCCACAAACCGGGCATTTCTCACCTGTAGGCCGGTACCATGAAATATAGTCGCACTCGGGATAACGGGAACAACCGTAAAAGGTCCTTCTTCGCCCCTTCCTGGTCTTTCTTGCTATGATCTCCCCGCCCTCGGTCCCACCGCATTTGGGACACAACACCCCTATTTTATCGAGGATCGGCCTGGTATACCGGCATTTCGGATATCCCGAACAACCTATGAAATCACCAAAACGGCCTCTCTTTTTGACCAGGGGGCTCCCGCATTCCGGGCAATCTTCCCCGATGGGCTCCGGTTCGGGCAGAGGTACCCTTGGGGCTTTTTCGGCCTCTGATATGGTCTCGTCAAGGCTGTTCCAGAAAGAACGGACCACTTCAAGCCACTCCTCCTTGTTCTCCTCCACATCATCAAGGCTGTCCTCCATTCTTGCTGTGAAAGCAGCATCAACTATGGAGGACTGGTCCTTGCCGGAGAAATGCTCCAGGAGGAAACCGTCCACTGTCATACCCAGGGGAGTCGGCTTGAGCTTGCTCTCCTCGTCTTTTTCCACATAGGACCTGTCATAAAGGGTCTCCACGATAGAGGCGTAGGTCGATGGACGACCCACCCCATTGTCCTCCAGGGTCCTTATCAGGCGTGCCTCCGAATACCTTCCCGGTGCCTTGGAAAAACGCTGTTCCTTTTCGATACCCTGGAGTTCCAGTCTCTCTCCGGGCACAGCAGGGTCAAGGATCTGGTCTTTCATTTCCAGAGGCCAGACTTCGCTCCACCCTTTAAAAACGAGGTGAGCTCCTGTCTGCCGGAGACCGTAGCCCCCGGCATCTGCATCCAGGGTCACGCTGGCTATGATAGCCGGTTTCATCTGGGAGGCGATAAAACGTTTCCAGATGAGGGAATACAGCTTGTACTGGTCAGATTGAAGATGGGGTTTCATGGTTTCGGGATCAAGTTTTACATCCGTAGGCCTTATGGCCTCATGGGCATCCTGGGATCTTCCCTTGGATGAGAAGTAATTCGGTTTTTCGGGCAGAAGACCGTCTCCATAAAGGCTGGAGATAAGCCCCCTTGCCGCACCTATCGCATCTGGAGCTACCCTTAGGCTGTCGGTTCGCATGTATGTTATCAGGCCGGTAAGGCCCTTACCTGGGACATTTACTCCCTCGAAAAGAGACTGGGCCACTCTCATGGTCCTTCTGGGCGAGAACCTGAGCCTTCTGGCAGCTTCCTGTTGAAGTGAACTGGTCTTGAAAGGAGGCAGAGCCTTCCTTGGACTTTCTTTCTTTGTAAAATCCCTCACTATGATATCTGACCCGGAGATCTCTTCCTCTATCCTTGCCGCCTCTTCGGCGTTATGGATGAGAAAGGGTCTTCCATCCTTGAGAAGGGATCTTCCCCCGAAGGACTCTACCCTCATTTCATATTCCCTTCCATCCTTGGAAGATGCTGTGACTGTAACGACCCAGTACTCCCTGGGAACAAAAGCCTGGATCTCCCTCTCCCTCGAACAGATCAGGTTCAGAGCTACGGATTGCACTCTTCCCGCAGATAACCCATATCTTATTTTCTTCCACAGGAGGGGACTTACGCTATAACCCACAAGCCTGTCGAGTATCCTTCTGGCCTGCTGAGCAAAGACCTTGTGCAGATCAACTGGCTGGGGATCGGATACCGCTTCATTTACGGCTTTCTTCGTTATTTCATATATCCTTATCCTGCAGGGAGAAGTGGCATCAACCCCAAGGATCTCGGAAAGATGCCATGCAATGGCTTCCCCTTCTCTGTCCGGGTCAGCCGCCAGGAGTACCCTGTCAGCCTCTGATGCGATTTTCACAAGATCGTTCTTGAGCTTCGCCTTGCCTTTCACAAGAATATATTCTGGTTTAAAGTCATTTTCGATATCTATGGCCAGTCTGCTCTTTGGCAGATCCCTGATATGTCCCATACTGGCCTTTACAAGGTACCTGGAACCAAGCATCTTTGTCAGGGTGTGAGCCTTGGTTGGAGACTCTACCAGAACAAGGGTCTTACCCTTCCCTGAAGATGCTTTTTTCGATCCCGTCCCTGAAGTGACAGTTCTCTTCTTTTTAGCCATGAAAACCCTCCTCAACAGATGAGGTGACTGTTATTGGTGTAAGAGGTATGTTCGCCGGGACTTGAAGCCTGATCCTTGACAGCGACTACCAGCTCAAGGAAGAGATCTTCGTCCAGCGAAACATTTCTCATTCTTCCCAGTACAAGAGCCTCCTGTAGAACCTTCTCAGCTTCCTGGTGATCGAGCGATCCTTCCATCAGAAATCTGTAGAACATTCCCTGGGCTTCCGTGGAAAGATAGAATTTCTCTAACTGGTGTATGATCCTTGGATTCATATGGTATAACAACCCGCTTCCTAGAATTTTATTATCAGATGACCCTTGAGGCCCAACGGCCCGGACCCGAAGGGTAAACCAAACCCCTGGCAGTAAGATTGCCCAGGGAGGTAAGTACCTCAGCGGCGCTCATTTTACCTTCCAGGGAGATGTTGTCAACTGTCCGCTCCCCGGAAAGACGAAGCAGTTCCAGTACTTCCTGTTCCTTTTCGTCCAGCTCCATTCCCGGAAGATCAGTCCCTTCAAAGGAAGAGCTGCCGAAAAGCTCGAGCTGATCCTTCCCTGCAAGAATAGAAACAAATTCTGATAAAGAGATCAGGGGGATAGCCCCGTCGAAGATAAGACGGTTCGATCCTTCGCAAAGGCTCTCTCCTATCCTGCCGGGAATAGCCCATATCTCCCTTCCGAGATCAAGGGAGTATCTTGCTGTAATGACAGCACCGCTTTTCAGGGGAGCTTCAGACACTATCAATCTGCCCACAAGACCAGCGATTATCCGGTTCCTTCTTGGGAAATTCCAGGGCCTTGGCCTGGTCTCAAGGGGATATTCGCTAACAAGAGCTCCCTTCTCCGCTATATCCCTGAAGAGCCCCAGGTTCTTCCCGGGATAAGGAACGTCCACCCCTGTACCAAGGACAGCAATGGTCTTGCCTCCACCCTCAAGGGCACCTCTATGGGCGGCGGTATCCACTCCGAGGGCACCTCCACTGACCACACTAATGCCCGTCTTTTCTGCTATGGTCCTGGCAAGGTCCATGGTAGCCCTTCTTGCATATTCCGAGCATCTCCTTGTACCTACAATACCTATTAGATCACAGGATCCCGGCAGTTGGCCTTTCACATACATCACAAGAGGCGCATAAGGAACCTTTTTCAAGGGGGAAGGGTAGTCATCGTCTTCGATGGTAACGATGGTTATACCCGATGAAAGGGATCTGTCTATTTCTCTTTCGGCCCAATCGCATTGAATGGCATCCCTCAGATGGGACATGGCATTATCGGAGATGCCCAGGCTTCCGAGGATAGAAGGATCCTCCCATACCTGGGAAGGCTCAAGGTCCCTGGTCCTGAAGAAATGCCAGAACCTGGCGTCAAGGCACTCGAGGGAATTCAGCAGGAGCAGTGCTTTCTGATGGGCCTTCATGAAAGGAAACCGGTCTCCCTGTAGGCCAGTGCCTCCGATACGTGAGGCACTGCTACATTGTCGCAACCTTCAAGATCGGCTATGGTCCTGGCTACTCGCATCACCCTGCTCAATCCCCTGCCGGAAAGTCTTAGAGAAGAAGCAATGCCCTGAAGGAAAGTCCTAACATCACTCTTAAGGGATATCTCTTTTCTAAGGAGTTTTTCGGGCAATTCGGCATTACAGCTGTACCCCCAAGGGCTCCATCTTTCCTGTTGGATCTTTCTTGCGTTACAGACCCTTTTGCGGATCTGGCTGCTCTTTTCACCCTGCTGCCCTTCAAGGCCCAGTAATTCCCTGGACGACAGTCTAGGCACAGATACATAAAGATCTATCCTGTCAAGGATAGGACCGGACATTTTTTTCTGGTACCTTTCAACCTCTGTGGGAGAGCATCGGCACGGTTCAAGGGGATCACCTTTCCACCCGCAGGGACAGGGGTTGCAGGCAGCTACAAGAAGTACCCTTGATGGATAGGATACACTCCCGGTAGAACGGCTCACGACGATATTACCATCTTCAACAGGCTGCCTTAGAGACTCCAGGAGATCTCTTCTGAATTCTGTGAATTCGTCCAGGAAGAGCACGCCACGGTGGGCAAGAGTTATTTCTCCAGGGCGTAAAGAAGTGCCTCCACCGCAGACGGCTACCGCACTGGATGTATGATGGACCGACCTGAAAGGCCGGTTCCTCGAATTCTCGAAGGAAAGGCCCACTGTACTCCGCACAAGCATGACTTCTGTCAGTTCTTCGTCTGACAGAGGAGGCAGGACACCTCTAAGCGCACGGGCAAGCATGGTCTTGCCGCTTCCAGGCGACCCGATGAGAAGGACATTATGGTGCCCTGCTGCTGCAATTTCCAGAGCCCTTTTTGCCGCTCCCTGACCTTTGATATCCGAAAAATCAGGTTCTGCGGTGACCTCCAGTTCAGAAGGGTCCATTCTCGTTACCCTATTAAGGACCCCTTCTCCTCTTAAATGGGCTATCAGCTCCTGGAGGTCATTGACCGCATAGGCCTCAACGCCTTCGACCAGGGCCACTTCTGGAACATTTTCCGATGAAACGAAAAGGGGTACCTTCAATTCCCTCGCCAGCAGTGCTGCGGGAACAGCGCCTCTGACTCCACGTACCCTGCCGTCAAGAGCCAGTTCACCAAGGAAAAGGGCTTCTTCCCTTAGCAAAAGGGAGCCAAGTTTCTCGGCCAGGCCAACCGCAATGGGAAGGTCCAGTAGCGCTCCTTCCTTTGGGACATCTGCAGGGGCAAGATTTACCGCTACCCGACCTCTGACCCGGATCCCCAGGGAACGCAGGGAGGCCCTGACCCTTTCCTTTGCCTCTTTTACAGCCGCATCAGGCAATCCGACAATGGAAATGGAAAACAGTCCTCCTGTAACTTCCACCTCTACTTCAACCTTATATGCATTTATACCTTTAAGGGTAATTCCTCCCACCAGGCTCATGAGCGGAACTCCCCGACGGAAATATCGGTGATATGCTCGATATCCCAGGAATTATCATTATTGATGGTGATGGCCACCAGGTCTATCCTCCATGGACCCTGCCAGTTATTTTTCATAACATATTCCTCACCGGAACGGACAAGCTTTCTCAGTTTCTGAGGTCCTACTGTTGCCTCGGGAGGCAGGATCCTGCCAAGGGTCCTTGTTCTGACTTCCACAACTACGAGCTCCTTTCCATCCATTGCAACAATATCTATTTCGCCCCTCTTAAGGCGAAGGTTCTTTTCCAGGATCTTCCACTTTTTTTCTGAAAGAAAGTTTGCCGCTATCCTTTCTCCCCAGTTACCAAGCTCGAGATGTTCGGTCATGGTGCTTCCTTCCAGGCATTCCACGAAGGGGATCATATTTAACGCAAAAAGAACGGTCTTTTATCCATAAAGAGCTATCATCTGTCCCAATTGAAGGTTCTTCTATGAACAGGTGAAGGCCCATATTCTCTCAATGCTTCCAGATGGGCTTTCGTGGGATATCCCTTATGCCTTGCAAAGCCGTACTGCGGGTATATCCTGTCAAGAGAACACATTGCCCTGTCCCTCAGGACCTTCGCGAAGATCGATGCGGCAGCCACTTCAGGAATTTTCAGGTCAGCTTTTGGCAGTGCCTCCTGAGAAAAGGGATAACCGGGAAGGCAGAAAGTACCATCCACTATGACCTTATCGAAAACTCTCGGAAGGAGAAGGACCGATCTTTCCATGGCCCAGAGAGATGCCCTTAGAATGTTCATGCTGTCTATTCTGGCAGGAGAAGCAGCCTTGGCTCGCCAGACGACTCCCAGGGAGATCATTTTATCCATGAGCTTTTCTCTTTTTGCGGGAGTGAGTTTCTTCGAATCCGTGAGGCCCATATCCAGAAGAACCTCTTTCTGGAGTGGATCAAGAACAGCTGCAGCAGCTAAAACAGGTCCGGCAAGAGGGCCTCTACCTGCCTCGTCAACTCCGGCTATCAGCATGTTATTGCTCTCCCCACCGATCTTCGTCTTCGGGACTTTCCAGTGTAAACCTTCCGAGCTTGCCGGTGCTGAAAGCATCGATCAGCCTTCTGCCAGCCATGTCCTCATCCACTTCCCCTCCATGAACAAGGCAGCCAAGCCTCTTTCCTACCCTGGCAAGGGCTTCATGGCTGTTTTCCCCTTCCTGAAAAGGCAAGCCCCATTTCTTCTCGAGCAAATTCCAAAGGCCTTTTTTTTTCAGGAGTTCTAACAGTTCCAGGCCGAGGAGGTCATAACCCCCGATAACATCAGGTTTAGTACAACCGAGAAAGGCAAGGGCCTGGTGGACCTTCTTCCCTGAACGGGCATCCAGGATACCCGGGGTATCCACTACCAGGAACCCCTGGCCTTTATACCAGGAAACACCCCTGGTCACACCGGGTATTCCCCCTACCTGGGCTCTTCG
>JAFGMB010000179.1 GCA_016927765.1 Synergistales bacterium | reverse complement strand
TCTTTGTACAGGGTACTGGAGATGATCCGGATGGAAGCCAGAAGATGGTGTGTGGATGTGCTCGAGACCGAGATATATGGCATGGTACCCGCTGCCGCAATTCTGGAAAGTGCAGTTTATTATATGCAGATCGCCGGTTTTGATCCGGGGCAGGTCCTTGAGCTTAAACTGATGGACCTGATGGGGGGAGAAGAATGACAACAAAACTTTTTCTCAACGCCAGGATCTTTACACCTTTTGATCATGGAAGACCTTCCTCGGGAGATCGCCAGGGGGACATCCAGGTATTCCCGGAAGGGGCACTCCTTGCAAAAGATGGGCTCATAGAAGCAGTGGGTTCTGTCGAAGAAGTATTGAGAAAAGCGGAACAAGTGTCTGTGCAGCTTGAGACGGACTGTTCGGGATTATGCATGATCCCTGGCTTTGTTGATCCTCATACCCACATGTGTTTTGCCGCTCGCAGGGAAAATGAATTCTCCATGCGCCTGGCCGGCGCTTCCTATATGGAGATCCATAAACAAGGCGGGGGCATCCTTTCCTCTGTCGAGGCAGTAAGGAGGGCATCGGAAGATGAACTTTTCCAGGTCACCCTCGAAAATGTACTCAGTGCACTATCTTTCGGCACTACAACCCTGGAGATTAAAAGCGGGTATGGCCTTGACACCCCATCGGAACTGAAAATGCTTGAAGTTATCCGTAGAATATCCAGGGAGACACCCCTGGATATAGTAGCCACGTTCATGGGAGCCCATGCAATACCTTCATGCTATAAAGATGATCCCGAGTCTTTTGTCGATCTCCTTGTGAAGGAGATGATCCCTGAGGTGAAAGTGCAGGGGATAGCAGAATTTATCGATGTATTCTGTGAAAAGGGATTTTTCACCCCGGAACAGAGCAGAAGGATCATGGAGGCCGGTATTTCTGCCGGAATGATCCCGAAGATCCATGCCGACGAGGTGGTCGATACAGGAGGTGCAGGTCTTGCTGCACAGGTCAGGTCTATTTCTGCCGAACATCTTCTTGCTGCGAATCCTCATAACCTGAGGGCCATGGCAGAAGCCGGGACCATCGCTAATCTCCTTCCGGGAACAGCCTACAGCCTGAGGAAAGATTATGCGGATGCCCGGAAGATGATAGAACTTGGCGTGCCTGTGGCTCTTGCCACAGATTGTAATCCTGGATCCTGTTTTACGGAATCCATGCCCTTTGTTTTCGGACTTGCCGTGATGATGATGAAAATGACCCCCCTGGAAGCTTTGGTCGCATCTACTCTTAACAGCGCATACGCTATAAAGAGGGCTCATCTGGTGGGAAGCCTTTCTGTAGGCAAACAGGCTGATTTCCTTCTGGTGGATGGTGAGAGCCCGGCCATATTTGCTTACCACGCAGGGGTGTCACCAGTGAAAGAAGTGTATAAATTGGGTGAATACGTAGCTTAGGAAAGGATGGTATTCCATGGGTTTATCAGAACTCGGCATAAGGGATTTTCTTAAAGAGCTTTCATCAGATACTCCTGCTCCTGGAGGAGGTAGTACCGCTGCGTTTTGTGGAGCGCTGGGTTCTTCCCTGGTGACGATGGTGGCTCAACTGACCTTGGGAAATGATAAGTACAGCCATAGCTGGAATGATATGGATGGGGTCCGGCGGAAGGCAGAGGTTCTTTCCCAGTCTTTGCTGAAGCTTATGGAGGAGGATTCATTAGCTTTCAATACCTTCATGAAGGCACTTAAACTGCCAAAAGACACCCATGAGGAAAAGGAGATCCGCCAGGTCATGATGCAGAGAGCGCTTACAAGGGCGGCAGAGATCCCTCTTGCGACACTCAGGGATTGTGAAACCCTTTCAGCCCTTTCCCTTGAAGCCGTCAGGAAGGGCAACAGAAACGCAATTACCGATGCCCTGAGTGCTGCGGAAATAGCCCTTTCTTCCGGTCTCTGTGCTTCCTACAATGTAAGGATCAATTTGGCAGGCATAAGGGAAAAGGAATTTGTTCAGAATGTCACCCGTGAGGTGGAAGAAATTCTGACCAGGATAAAACGGAACGTGGAAGAAGCAAGGACAGTACTTGAGAGTGAAATGGAATGATATTCCAATTTTTTCCTGCCTGACTGCAATACTGAAGATCAGGAAAAGGTTACCCAAAAGGGGGAAGATAATATGTTCAGGAACGATGAGATAGCCGGAGCCATGAACATCATGCTCGACGAGGTGCCGGAAAGGATGCCTTCTTTTCAAGAGGGTATAAGAAGAGCTCCGGACAGGGGTTATTCCCTGAACAGGAAAGAGACGGAGATAGCTTTGAAAAATGCTCTCAGGTATGTACCTGCTGAGTATCATGAAATGTTGGCACCCGAATTCCTGGAGGAACTTGTAACAAGAGGAAGGATCTATGGTTACCGTTTCAGACCGGAGGGGAAGATCTACGGTAAACCTGTGAATGAATACAAAGGGAAATGCCTTGCAGGGAAAGCTTTCCAGGTAATGATAGACAATAACCTGGATCTTGATGTGGCCCTGTATCCCTATGAGCTTGTAACTTACGGAGAAACGGGTCAGGTCTGCCAGAACTGGATGCAGTACCGTCTGATAAAGAAATATCTCGAGGAACTCACTGAAGAACAGACCCTTGTGATGGAATCAGGTCATCCACTCGGCCTTTTCAGGTCTAAGCCGGATGCTCCCAGGGTCATAATGACCAACGGCCTCATGATAGGCATATTCGATAACCAGAAGGAATGGCACCGGGCAATGCAGCTTGGTGTGGCCAACTACGGTCAGATGACTGCAGGTGGGTGGATGTATATCGGTCCCCAGGGTATAGTGCATGGCACATTCAATACCATTCTCAATGCCGGAAGAATTAAGCTCGGCCTGGCTGATGGGGATGACCTGGCCGGACACCTCTTTGTATCCTCGGGTCTTGGTGGCATGAGCGGTGCCCAGTCAAAATCTGCCGAGATCGCAGGAGGAGTAGGAGTAATAGCGGAGGTCGACCTTTCCCGGATCAACACAAGACATGAGCAGGGTTGGGTCACGAAAGTGTCTTCAGACCTGGAAGAAGTATTCGCTATGGCCAGAGAATACATGGACCGGAAAGAAGCTGTATCCATAGCTTATCACGGCAATATTGTAGACCTTCTGGAATATGCGGTTGAAAAGAACTGTCCCATCGAGCTTCTCTCAGATCAGACATCATGCCATGCTGTCTATGATGGAGGATATTGTCCCCAGGGTCTGACTTTCGAGGAAAGAACTGAAATGATAAGCAGGGATCATGACAAGTTCGTCGCCATGGTAGATAAAAGCCTCAAGAGGCATTTTGAACTTATAAAGATCCTTGTTGACAGGGGAACCTACTTCTTCGATTATGGTAATTCCTTCATGAGGGCCGTCTATGACGCCGGGGTTTCCGAGATATGTAAAAACGGTGTGGATACCCATGACGGATTCATTTTCCCCTCCTATGTGGAGGACATTATGGGACCGCTCCTGTTCGATTACGGTTACGGGCCATTCCGCTGGGTTTGTCTCAGCGGAAAACATGAAGATCTTGTAAAGACCGATAAGGCAGCCATGGAATGTATAGATCCTGAAAGAAGACCCCAGGATAGAGATAACTACGTATGGATAAGAGATGCTGAAAAGAATGCTCTAGTTGTAGGGACCCAGGCGAGGATCCTTTACCAGGATGCGGAAGGGAGAAGGGATATCGCCCTGAAGTTCAATGAGATGGTCCGTAACGGTGAGATCGGCCCGGTTATGTTGGGAAGGGACCATCATGACACAGGCGGGACAGACTCGCCCTACAGGGAAACCTCCAATATCAAGGATGGGAGCAACATTATGGCAGACATGGCTACCCAGTGTTTCGCCGGGAATGCCGCACGAGGGATGAGCCTTGTTACCCTTCATAATGGGGGAGGCGTGGGCATCGGAAAGGTCATCAACGGGGGTTTTGGCATGGTCTTGGACGGGAGCGATAGAGTTGACGAAATACTTCGATCCTCCATGATGTGGGATGTCATGGGAGGGGTAGCCAGGAGGGCATGGGGCAGGTGTGAAAATGCTATTGAAGTGGTCCTTGATTTCAACAGAAAGAACGATGGCAATCACGTGACCCTCCCTTACTTTGCCGATGAAGACCTGGTCAGAAAAGTGGTAAAGGACCATCTGAAATAGAAAGAGACAGAAGATGGGGCAAAAGCCCCATCTTTTGTATATAATAGCCTCTGAACCCGGAATTTCACCTGTCAGGAGGTTTTTCCCATTGATCACTGTTAACGGGGATCCCATGGAATGGCATAAGGGGCTGACTGTAAGGGGAATGTTGAAAAAAAAGAACTGGACCTTCCCTATGATCGCGGTATGGATAAACGACAAGCCGGTTCATCCGGATCATTTTGATATGGAAGAAATACCTGATGGGTCTATCGTTCAGGCTATTCATATGGTTGCAGGGGGATAATTCTTTTCAACCTTAAAGGGAAGTTACATGAGGGTCACAGCATTGTAAAAGCACTCATTCCAGTGTTGACCAGGGATAAAACTTTCGTCAGGATAATGGGGAGCGGACAGGCTTGCCAAAGTCCGGAAAGTGTCTTCCATTCACTGAATGCTGGAGGAGATCCCTGTGAGAATACTGATCGCTACAGATGCCTGGGAGCCCCAGGTAAACGGTGTAGTCAGGACCCTTAAGAATACAAGGTCCTCTCTGGAATCCCTGGGTTACGAGGTTCAAGTAATTTCCCCCGATAATTTCTGGTCCCTTCCATGCCCAACCTACCCGGAAATACAGCTTGCATGGGGAGTTGCCCCAGTAGGAAAAATGATAAGGAACTTTGCTCCTCATGCCATTCATATTGCCACTGAAGGTCCAGTAGGGCTGGCTGTAAGGACATGGTGCGTTGTTCATGAATTTCCCTTCACCACTTGTTTTACTACCCGGTTCCCGGAATATATTTCGGTAAGGCTGCCCATATCCTCAGAACTTTCCTATGGATATTTCAGATGGTTCCATTGTGGAGCCTCCTGTACCATGGTTTCTACCCCATCCATGGAGAAAGAGCTGAAAGCCCAGGGTTTCAGGAACCTGGCCAGGTGGTCCCGGGGAGTGGATCTAGATCTGTTCAACCCATGGAAACCCTATTCTGAATTAGGCGAATCTCCTGTTTGCCTTTATGTAGGCCGGGTTGCGGTGGAGAAGAACCTCAGGGCTTTCCTTGATCTTGATCTTCCAGGTACGAAAGTTGTGGTTGGAGATGGGCCTGATCTTAAGGCTCTGAAGGAAGATTATCCCGGGGTATCTTTTCGAGGGCCTCTTTTCGGAGAGGACCTTGCAAGTATGTATGCCAATGCGGATGTTTTTGTCTTTCCAAGCCGAACCGACACCTTCGGGATAGTAATGCTGGAGGCCATGGCTTCAGGATTGCCGGTGGCTGCTTATAATGTTACCGGACCTAAAGATGTGGTCATGGATGGTGTAACAGGTTGTCTGAGAGAGGATCTGAAGGGTGCAGTATACGGGGCTCTTGAACTTAACAGGGCGGACTGCAGGGATATGGCCATGCAGAGATCGTGGAAAGCTGCAACAGAACAATTCCTCTCAAAACTTCATTTTCAGGAATTCTCCTTCTCGAGGACCGAATCTCGAGCTGTATAACAGGAAAAGGGTCCGGAAAAAAGCAACAAGAAAAAGAGCAGGAAAGATCCTGCTCTTTTGATCCTTCGGGAATTATCCTGCAGGCCATCGTATTGAAGAAAGTTATTTTTTCACTGTCCCCGTGGTTTTGCCCGTTCCCAGGTATGCTTCTTCGACTTCAGGGTTAGCGAGAAGTTCTTCTGATCTTCCCTCCAGGATAAGGTTACCTGTCTGGAGGACGTAACCCCTGTGAGAGAGCATCAATGCCTGCCTTGCATTCTGTTCGACCAGGAGGATAGTAACCCCTTCGGAATTTATCCTTTTCAGTTCCCTGAAAATATCCTTGATGATGATGGGTGCAAGTCCAAGTGAAGGCTCATCCAGCAGAAGAACTCTTGGTCTGGACATTAGAGACCTTGCAATGGCAAGCATCTGCTGTTCACCGCCTGAAAGGGTCCCGGCGTATTGTTCGCGTCTCTCCTCCAGCCGGGGGAAGAGGGAAAATACCCATGTCAGGTCTTCTTCGATCTTGTGCCTGTCCTTACGGGGGAAAGCTCCCATCATAAGGTTATCGTAAACTGACAGTGGAGCAAATACCCTTCTTCCTTCAGGAGTAAGGGAAATTCCCTGGGTAACCACCTGGTAGCTTTTTGAGGCAAGTTCCTTACCTTCAAGGTAGATCTGTCCGCTTTCTCTGGGGACCTGGGCCATTATGGCCTGCATCATGGTGGATTTGCCAGCCCCGTTCGCCCCGATAACGCTGACTATCTCACCCTCATACACCTTTAAAGAGACTCCCCGGAGTGCTTTGATAGCTCCGTAACTGACGTGGAGGTCCTGGACTTCGAGAATCGGGACTGCAGCACTCATTATTCCTCCACCTCCTCTCCAAGGTATGCCTTGAGGACTTCAGGATGAACCTGGATATCATCCGGGTCACCTTCCGCGATCTTTGCCCCGAAGTTCATACATATAATGTGGGGACAGATCTGCATTATCACGTCCATATGATGCTCAATGACCAGAATAGTAAGCATGAAATCCCGGTGAATTCCCTGGATCAGGTGGTTCAACTCAAAGACTTCTTCGGGGTTCATCCCTGCAGCAGGTTCATCAAGAAGTAGAAATTCGGGTTCCAGTGCAAGAGCTCGTCCTATTTCAAGCCTTCTCTGCATACCGTACGGTAGAGTGCCAGCTGCCTGGTGGGCCCTTTCAATAAGGCCGACCCGATCCAGGATATCCAAACTTCTCTGTTTGATCTCCCTTTCCATCGAACTCCATCTTCCGAGATGGGAAAGCCCTTCAAGGAAAGAGTACTGATGATGCTGTTGCATGGCTACCATTACATTCTCAAGAGCAGAGGATCTCTGGAATAAACGGAGATTCTGAAAAGTTCGGGCCACGCCTTTTCTTATGACCTGGTAGGATTTAAGGGAAGTAATCTCTTCGCCAAGAAAGGTGATATGGCCGCTGTCTGGTGAATAAACCCCGGTTACAAGATTGAAAATAGTCGTCTTTCCTGCTCCGTTGGGTCCTATCAGCCCGGCAAGTTCGCCTTTTTGTATCGAAAAGGACATATCCCTGACAGCATGTACCCCTCCGAAGAACTTATTAATGCTTTCAAGCTCAAGTATCATGTCCTGAGGAATAGCTGCCATTAGGAAGACCTCCCTTCACTGTTATCTCTGTTCCTGAATGAGAATTTATCTTTAAGCCTCCTGAACAGCCTGGGTCCCAGTTCATACTGGCCCATGATACCTTCCGGCCTTATAACCATTATTAAAACCAGGATTGCTCCGTAAATAAGCATCCTGTACTGTGAGATAGGTCTGAAAAGTTCTGTGACCAGGGTTATTATAGAAGCACCAAGGAGGGTTCCGCTCATGGACCCAAGTCCTCCGAACACAACAACGGAGGTCAGTTCAGTCGATTTGATCATGTCGAACATTATGGGCTGTATGAAAGACAGGAACCCACCAAGGAGAGCTCCGGCAACCCCGCAGTAAAAGGCAGATATCACAAGGCTCAGGATCCTGTATCTTGCGGTATTGAATCCCAGGAGGGATGCGGCAATATAATCATCTCGACAGGCCTTGAAAGCCCTTCCGAATCTACTGTTGATAAGATTGAACATTCCGAAAGCCATGACTGCGAAGAAAGCAAGGGAAACATAAAGGGTGGTATAGCCCTCAATACCCGGATAACCTCTTGCTCCTCTCGTGACGGACTGCCAGTTCTCGAGGATAAGCCTGATGGCCTCCCCAAGTCCTATGGATGCGATGGCATAGTAATCCCCCATAAGCTTCAGTGTTGGAACACCTATAACGTAGGCGATAACCATTGCCATAGCCCCTCCGAGGAGTATGGCCGGTATGTAATGAACACCATATTCTACAGTTAAAATGGCCGTCGTATAAGCACCTACTGCCATATATCCTGCATGCCCGAGGCTGAAAATACCCGTGAAACCTGTAAGGACGGATACCCCCATTGCCGCAATGGCATTTATGCAGAGAAGGATAATGATCCCTTCAGTGTAGCCCGACATCCTTCTCCCCCCTATACCTTTTCACTTATGTTTTTCCCGAAGAGTCCCTGTGGACGAACAAGCAGGGTAATTATAAGAAGGGAAAAAACGACGAGATCTCGCAATTGACTTGAAATAAAGCCTGCAGTAAGCATTTCGGCGAGTCCAAGGATAAGACTTCCCACTACTGCTCCCGGGAGGGATCCGAGCCCGCCAATTACCGCTGCCACGAAAGCTTTTATTGTTATCATTCCCAGCTGGGGATACAGGGTATACCTTACAGAAAGGAATATGCCTCCCACAGCGGCCAGGAAACCTGCAACAAAAAATACTATCGATATAAGCAGATTGACATTGACACCCATAAGCCCGGCGGTCCTGAGGTCATAAGCTGCTGCCCTGATGGCCAGACCCCATTTGGTCTTGATCAGGAATAGCTGGAGTGCACCCAGGAAGAATACCGCTGCCAGAAGTGAAAGGATATCGAAGGCACTGGTTGTGGCAAGGCCGAAAATATGAACAGGATGAGTAGGGATTACCGGTGGAAGGGCCCTGAACCTCCCTCCGGCGACAATCACGAAGATGTTCTCGATCACTATACTCATACCCATGGATGCAATGAGGAGATAGAGAGTGACATTCGTTCTTTCCCTGATAGGTTTGTAAGCAAGCCTTTCTGTAAGGACAGCTGAAAAACCCGCTCCTACCAGGGAGGCGAAACCTGCGATCCAGATATTGAACCCCAGGGATTTCAAGGTGAAGTAGCAGATATAACCGCCGATGACCAGGAACCCCCCATGGGCAAAGTTAGAGAACAGGAGTATGGAATATACAAGGGAATAACCTACTGCTATAAGAGCATAAACAGAACCCAGGGAAAGTCCGTTAATAGTCTGTTGCAACAAGGTTTCCAAAGATGACACCTCTCTTGAATGCAAAGCGGGCGCGCACTAGCTTCGCGCCCGCTTTGACAAAGTTCCGTTACGAATTATCAGAAATATCCTTATTCAGGCTTGATCTTCATGTAGAACTGTCCGTGTCCATCTTTTGCAACGATGATGATCCCGTCCTTATCGAGGGGGTTGTGAAATTCGTCCATCGTGATAACGGCATGATGGAGCTGAAGGTCCTTGGTCTCCGAAAGAGCCTTGGCAATAAGCTTGGGATCTGCTTCCCCGGCTCTCTGGATAGCATCGAACATGAGGTACATGGCATCGTAACCGAGAATTCCGTTAACAAATTCCTTACACTCATCGTTGTATTTTGCCTTATAGTCAGCGAAGAATTTCGCCATTGCAGGGTCATCCGGGCTAACATGGTTAATCCAGTAGGAATTCTCCATGGAATCTCCTGCGATCTCCCACATGAACTCAGCATAACCGTCTCCACCAACGAAGACGATGTCATCCATGCCAAGCTCACGGGCCTGTTTCATGATTAGAGCCATTTCCTTGCCCATGTTGGGAAGTATCAGCACATCTGCCTTTTTATCGCGGATCTCTGTCAGCTGGGCACGGAAATCCACATCCTGTCCTGCCCGGAATCCCAGGTCGGCCACTACCTCTCCACCGTATTCCCCATAGCTTTTCATGAAGAACTCACGAAGTCCCTGGGAATAGTCGCTTCCTACATCATAAAGGATGGCGGCTTGCATTTTCCCCAGTTCTTTGGCCGAGAAGTAGGCAATAAGCTTTCCCTGGTAGGGGTCGGTGAAACATACCCTGAAGGAGTAGGGGCGGACCTTGCCATTTTTGTCCACTGTCACGAAGGGATTTGTTGATACGGTACCTATCTGGGGGATGCCGTAGCGGTTTACAAGAGGAGCAGTCGCTATGTTGATACCACTTCCGTTAGCACCTACGATACCAACCACCTTATCCTCTTCGGCGAGACGTCTGACCGCATTTACGGCGTCCTCTGCCCTGGTACGGAAATCGTATACTACCAGTTCAACCTGTTTCCCCAAAAGGCCACCCTTGGCGTTGATCTCGTCTACAGCCAGCTGGGCTGTTTTTTCCTCGGTCTGTCCGTAGGCGGCCCAGTCACCCGTCAGGGCAGCGAGGTAGCCGATCTTGATGGTGTCTGCTGCCAGGGCAGCACCAGCTCCCAAAGACAATACAAGCGCGGAAACCAGAAGCACTATACCTACACGTTTCAAATTCTTTACACCTCCTGAATAGGTTGAATTTCCTGTATGCTATTTTAGCAAATGAAGCCCTTCTTGTATCGGGGCAATACATCCGGATCTTTGGATAATTCCATGAATCACTATCTTCCTGGAAATTTAAAATGAAAAAGGCAAAGAAAGAAAAGTGCACATTAACCGGGAAAAATAAAGTTCCGTTCAAAGGGACAGAGCTTTTGTTGAATGGAACAAGGCTGATTGTAATTTTACCGGAATATTTTGTCAATTCATGGACTGACAATGATGGTGCTTCCTATCATATGGATCTGACCTCAGCCAGGAATACTTGTAAAAGGCGGCAGACAGGGAAAAGGCGAGTTACTTCAACAGATGGATCATTGGATGAACCATCTTTCTTTTCGAGGTACAAATATTAACACCGGGCAGGGGGATCTCATGATCAATGCATTCTGAAGAGAACCTTCAAAAAGAGTGTCCAGATCGCTCTTTCTGCTTTTTCCCAGGATAATGAATTCATAGCATATCTCAGTGCTTCGCAGGATAAGTTCTTCGAGGATGTCACCGGTTTTCAGAAGAAGGTTGAAAGTCACTCCTTCGATATGAATTGAATCCATGGCATTGGATATCATATCCTCAAGGACACGATATCTTCCCGTCCTTTCAACGGATGGTACGTTTTCAGGATAACCATCCAGAGTTCCCATATTCTCCGGATCCTCTTCCCTGACGTGAATAAAATCCAGATGGAAGATCTGATGGCGCCATGCGAAGGGGAAGGCGAACTGGATGATGGAGTAGCTTATATCGGAAATATCAAGGGCCACCAGCGCTCTTTTCAAGAAGAACCTCCCAAGTCAGATCGGTAATGGAAAAACTACATCCATAATGGGATATTGTTCTTGATCCTGTCAAGCAGTCCAGGGGCCTGAGGTCATCAGTAGAGTCTCTCAATATAGTAGAGGGTGTTGCTCTACTGATGGGGACGGTTTAATGGGAAATTCCAGTAGGGTCTTCAGAGAGGGCAGGATCGGGAGTGATGCTCTTCTGCACTATGAGAAGCGGAGATAAAGCTGATCTGTATTGAAGGATCCTGTTAATTTCAGTGTAAGAATATCCTTCAACATTCCTTAAATATTCTACATAATCCCGGAAGGAACGATCCATAGCCCGTGTCTTTTTCCAGTCCGGCCACAGGTAGGGGAAGTGTCCGTATCTCCAGGAAAGCTGTTGGAAAGCTTTCGAAGGGTGGTCAAGTTCATAACGAAGCCTCCAGGCAGCAGCGATAATGCCGGATCGATCCGCCCCCCCGCTACAGTGTATCAGGATGGGTTTAGGAAGGAGGATTATCCTGTGCAGGATATTTTCTATTTCATGAGGGGGAAGGTATCTCCTTGCGGAAAGGTCTTCAATGTCGATATGGACTATACCGAGTTCCCGGGATATTGTTATTTCTTCAAGGTACCAATTCCTGTCGGGATTGCTGCCTCTGAGATTGACAATGGAATGAATGTTCAGGTCTTTTGCATATTTTTCAATAAGATACCTGTCAACCTGCCCTGACCGGTAAAGGAGGCCTTCAGAAACAGTATGGAAGTTGGCGTTCTCTTCCATGTAATAACAATACATAAATACTGGGACTCCCAGAAGGAGCAGGATAATTGAAAGGTATTTGAGTAAAGCTTTTTTCATTGAAAATTATCCTCCCCTGCATCTTTTGAGATGAAGTTACATGTTATTCTAACCGGGATCTCTAAAATACATGTTACAGGCAGGAAACATTTCTGAAACACCTGATCCTGTTTCTATGGATAAATCTTTTCCTCGAGATTGAAAAGATCGGCATTTAGTGGCAATATTAAAGCTGATCCTCATATCCTTTAATCCATTAACAACAGAGTAGCTGACAACTTGGAGGTGAGAAAATGAAAAGTTCAAGGAATATCCTTTTATCCCTTTTGGTTTTGTCCATGATCTGTTTCCTGGTCCCTGGAAGGGTCCAGGCGGAGATGTCCCTGTCCATTTCCGGCATGGAGCTTGGTAAAGTGAATGAAAATGGCTTTTTCCCTGTAACCAGAATATACAAAGGAAGCCCTGCGGATAGGGCAGGGATAAGGGAAGGAGACCTTATAGCAGAACTTGACCATGCTGATATTTCTGTTATGGAAGCACAAGAGGTTGATAGAACACTGTCTTCCAGGCTGGGTTCCGGTGAGTCTTCCGTTCTTACTCTTCTGACCCCTCATGGTAAGAACCTGGCATGGCTTAAGCCTCTGGATCTGACCCTGGAACAGCAAAATGCAATGGATTTCTACCAGGTCCTGAGCATGTACAGTCAGACAGCGGATTCCCAATGGAAAGATCTTGTTGATCTTTTCCAGGAATGTGTAATGGGTCGGGTCGGAATGGTGGAAGCGGAATCTGATTTCTCTGCCCTTGGGCAGGCTCTCAACCAGTCAAGGCTTGACATTGCGGGAATTTCACTGCCCTCAGGTGTACCTGCTGATGTGCTGGTCCTTTGTTCTGATGTAAAACACCAGCATGTTGCCACCCAGATGAAAAGATATGGAGCAAAAGGCAAGATGCTCGATTACGCCCAGGCAAGATGGGGTGACGGTTCTTTCCTGGATAGCAGGTGGGAAAAGGCCCAGAAAGCGAAAACTTCGGCAGAGGAAGAGAAAAGAAAAGCTGAATTTTACAGTAACAGGCTCCTTCGTTATCTCGAATATCCCGGTGAAGATCTGGTAGCCCTCATGGAAGATCTTTAAAACCGGCCTGATCTTTACTCTTATCCATTGCGAGGCCCCTGTTCATGAGCAGGGGCCTCGTCCTTTATGCCGTCGCTCCATTGATGTTCTTCATCCCCCACCAGCTGGAGGGAAAATACTTACTGTATCGTCATCCCTCAAGGGAGTATCAAGTCCATTGAGATGGCAGACGTGTCTCCCATTTACCAGGATCATGGTTCCAGCTATTAAAGTTCTATCTTTACCCTTACCCTTCCACAGCCATTTATCTACCTTGTCCCCATAATTCTCAGACAGGTAGGCCAGCAGTTCTCTTACATTAGCAGGCCCGGAAAGGAGAAGTTCCTTTTTACCCAGAGTATGAAAAAGGAAGTTGTATAAACGTATTTTCGTGACCGGTCACTCCTTTCTGACAAAGCAGATGTATATATTTCATTATCAGTTCGGATATAATTATTTTCAAGTGAGGTATTGTTACCCGGATGAATAACTGAAAGGGCTGACTCACTTGCGGTCTTTAGTAAGGGAGGGAAGAAAAAAATGGAAACTCTGGAAAGATCCATTAAAGCGAGAACTTTCCTGGAACAGGGATCCCCAATGATCAGCCTGGCAGATTGTAACGACTTGTCCCGGGAACATGGAGTATCTATAAAGGAGATCGAGATCTTTGCCCTTGAAAGGCAGATAATTCCAGCCAGGTATGATAGAAATATAGGCACCATAGGCATTGAGGGTCAGCTCAGGCTTCTGAGATCAAGGGTGGCTGTAATAGGCTGCGGAGGTCTTGGGGGCGTAGTGATTGAAATTCTTGCACGTTCAGGAGTTGGAAAACTTGCAATTGCGGACGGGGATGTTTTTTCTGACTCCAACCTCAACAGGCAAATACTTTCAAATACCGGAGATATGGGTTATTCCAAGGTGGATGTGGCTCTTGAAAGGGTCAGCAGCATCAACCCCTCTGTTGAAGTCTTTCCTTTCGATTTTCCCCTGGATGAAGCAAAGGGGTGCGTTATTCTCAAAGAGGCTGATGTGGCCGTGGATGCCCTGGATAACAATCCCTCGAGAAAACTGCTTTATTCTTTATGCTCAGGCCTTTCTATTCCTGTTGTTCACGGTGCTATCGGGGGATTCATAGGGCAGGTCGGGGTCTTTCTTCCCGGGAAGCCCACCCATCTTGATCTTTTCGGGGATGGACTTACCGAAAAGGGCGTCGAGGCGATTGCCGGTGTCCCTTCCTTTGCCCCTTACGTAGTGGGCTCCCTTGAAGCGGCAGAAGTGATCAAGCTTCTGACCGGGGTGGGAGATATACTAAAAGAGACACTTCTGCTTCTTGACATGTCTCAGAATGTCACTGAATTTCTCCCATTGGACGAGGAAAATGAAAACTCCTTATAGAGGATCTCTTTCGAGGCACAAGGGGAGGACCTTCGCTGACAGGTTGATAATATTTCTTGTCCTTTCTGTATTGATAGTACTTTTCTGGGGATTATTCGGAGCCTTGGGATACTGGAGGGATATCAACCATTCCTATGAACCTGCAGTGAGGGTAGCGGGCCTTGAGGTGGTGCGAGTGGGTGGAGAAGATCACATTTCTGCAAGAGTATTCAATCCTACTGAAGAAACGCTGCCTTATGTCAGGGTGGTTTTCGGTCTTTACGATCAATCGGGTGTATTTTTCGCGACCGCTGTCAGGGAAGAATATTCCATGGGGCCTGGGGAGGTCCGTTCCTTCAGGCTATGGATAGGTAACGGGAGGGTGGAGAAATATAGCCTGCTTTTTGCGGATGCATGGAGGGATAGATCCCAATAGCATATCAGGTCTATTGGATGCTATTTATCTGATCCTGAAGCAAGAAACTGGAAGTAGATGCTCCAGGGTTCCCTGGATCCCTCCATCCCGATGGTGCCAACTTGTAAAATTTTGAAGGAAGAACCTGTACAGGAGAGGTTTACTTTTGCAGTGACCTCCTATTCTTTTCCCCAACCATGAAACCCGCCCTTGAGCACGACTATATTGTCAAATCCGAAGCATGTCGCTTTTTCTGCAGTGTCACGGGAGAGGCTTTCGTTTTCGGTATCGCAATAAAAGATGATCTGCTTATCCTTTGGTATGCATCGAACACCCGAGGCAAAATCCCTGAAAGATATGGCTTCTTTGAGCCTTATCTTCTGGAATTTCTGATCTTCCATGTAGGCGCATACAAGAACACTGTTACCTTTAGAAAGGTTCCATTTCGCATCGTGAGAATTGATCTCCCCAACGGACAATTTTGAGACACCTCCCAAAGGTACTTTTTTGAAGTCCACCAACTAATTAAAATAATATCACAGAGAATGAAAGATGGAATAAACTTTCTGTTAAATAAAATGATGAAAACATTGACTACCCTTGAAATTGGAGATAAAATCAAACTCTAAAAAAGGAAAAGGCAAAACCGTCGAAAGACGGTGACGCAAAGCCGCGGGTCTAAAGCCGGAAGGTCAGGACAGCCGGGTTGCCGTAAATATGAAGAAGGTCTCTGACCTTGCTTTGATTATGGCCCGTGGTGAATTCCGCGGGCTGTTCGTTTTTTGGGGTCTTGAAAGCATATCTCTGAAGGGAGAGGAAAAGTATGAAAAAATTCTGGTGTTTATTCCTGGTGCTGATGCTTCTTTCGGTTTCTGCAGGTGTGTTAGTGGCTGATGAGGTTTCAGGTGATGTTGATGTGGACGAGACAGAGATGACTGTAGAAAAAGTTGAAATAACCGATTATGAACGACAGAGCGTGAACAGCCAGCTCGAGGTCGCCCTTATGGCTCTTTCGCTACCCCAAGAGGAAGAGATTGAAGAGGAAGGCGCTGAAGAGGAAAAGACCATGGATGAAGTGGCGGAAAGGCATGCCTTCATAGCCTGGGCCCATTACAACCACGTTCCCCCGAGCCGTAAACTTCAGGAGTATGTAGAGCAAATGACCTTTACGGTAGAGAGGATCGAGCAAGTGACAAGGGAAGTCCAGGTTGTGGAAGAGGTTTGGGACGAAGAGACACAGACTTTTATTGACGTACCTCGCATGACTACCATTACAGAAGATGTTACAGTGACTGACGAAGTCAGTGCATGGAACTGGGAGGATATTAAGTCTGCTATCCTGGCAGGGGATTACTCTTTTGTCGGCAACGTCCCTGTCCCTGATGGCTTGAAGAGCACCGGGAACCCGGATGGTACAAGCTGGGGACAGTTCAAGAAGACCCTTCAGGTAGAGACTGCTACCACGGTAAAGGCAAATAACCAGAACAGGGAAAAAAGCAACAACGGCAATAAAGGGGAAAATGGCAACAAGGGAGGTAACGGCAAGGGAGAGGGGAAGGGACACGATAAATAGGTACCTTCCTGTTTAAGATCGTTGAATATCAGATATAGTCATTATGAGGGGGTGTTTTCATCCCCCTTTTTTAATGTTCCTGCCCCTGCAGTATTTGTGGAAGACAGTATAATAACGGGAGAATAAAAACCAGTTCTATTTTAGGGATGGGCTTAAAGACCGGCCTGAAAGGGGAAGAGGCAATGAAGAGGATAGTGATCCCACTGATGCTTTTCGTTTTGACCATATTGATTGGAAATGCAGGGTTGTCCAGTGCC
>JAFGMB010000178.1 GCA_016927765.1 Synergistales bacterium | reverse complement strand
TTTAGTAAGGGTACTTCAAGAGAAAAAGCAAAAAAGAGGCTTCAACTTGTCCTCATCCATGACAGGGCCGATATTTCACCCATGATGCTCGAAAATCTAAGAAGTGACCTGATCGATGTGATCAACAAATACATGGAAATAGATATACAGAATATCGAGATGGACCTGGACAGGGACAATGGTTCTGTAGCCTTGGTGGCAAATATTCCAGTATTGAGTATCAAGCGTGGCAACAAGGCGGACAAGGCCTGATCCACAGTTGATGATCAAAGGTTTTCAGAACCCTATTCAATTATTTAAAAATATGGATATCACCCTTGTTATTGTGACCATGTTATTGGTCATCATGGGGCTTTCCTGTATTTACAGCGCTGGGGGAGGTACTCAGGGGATCGGCTTCAGCCTCGCCCTCCGACAGGCTTTTGTTATGGGTATTTCTATTTGTGCAATGTGCATAGTGTTATACGTTGGGTACAGGAGGTTTTACGATTGGGCCTATTACCTTTATTTTTTTTCACTTTTCCTTCTGGTCCTTGTCCTGATCATTGGTTTAGCAACAAAAGGGGCCCAAAGCTGGTTGAACCTGGGCCCCTTTCGTTTTCAACCATCGGAATTCGGGAAGATCGCTTTTGCCCTTGTCTTATCAAAGCACCTATGCCGTCATTCACCAAGTGATCCCTTTGGATTCTGGGGGACCGTGATACTTGCTTCTCCTTCGATCCTGCTTATCCTTTTGGAACCTGACCTGGGAAGTGCTGCTGTTTACTGTTTCATGCTATTGATCGCACTTGTGATTGCAGGTGGTATAAACCGCAACCTTCTTATCCTTACAGGTTTTGGGGTCGCGATACTGCCTATAGGATGGCATTTCCTGAAGGAATATCAGAAATTACGTCTGATCGTATTCCTTAATCCCTCTCTTGATCCTCTCGGGGCAGGATATAATGTCATCCAGTCCAGGATCGCTGTTGGATCAGGTGGACTTCTGGGCAAAGGGTATCTTCAGGGAATGCAGAGCAAGCTTCATTTTCTGCCTGAACCTCATACCGATTTCATTTTCAGTGTACTTGCGGAAGAATGGGGTTTTGTTGGAGGGTCGTTACTGATCTTTCTGTTTTCTCTTCTTTTGTGGAAGATCATAAGAGTTGGAATAAAGACAAAGGACATCCGTGCGAAGATATTTGTTTCAGCGATTTCGGCCTGGATATGGTTCCAATTCGCAGAAGGCCTGGCCATGAGCATGGGCCTCTCTCCGGTGACAGGATTGCCTTTTCCCTTTATCAGCTATGGAGGCAGTTCGCTGATGTCTTTAGGTATCGGTATGGCCTTTATTATCAGTATCCAGCTTTCAACAGTAAAACAATTCAGATGAATATAGGTGTTTAACCAATGGAAGTAAGTGATTTTACAGAATTCAATGAGCCCTTATGGACATCTCTTACTAAGGTCCAGCGTCCTTCAAGATACGTTGGTGAAGAGTGGGGGTCTGCCCAACCAAACGGAAAGGAATCAGTGTCATTTTGTCTCGCCTTTCCCGATATATATGAGATCGGGATGAGTTATGTCGGATTCCAGATACTCTACTCACTGCTCAGATCATTCCCGGACGTTTTCCCTGATCGTGTCTATTGTCCATGGACAGATATGGAACTGGAACACAGGGAAAATGGTATGGTACTCAGTTCCATCACCTGCAGGAAACCTCTGTGTGATTTTGATGTTATTGGTTTTACCTTACAGTATGAACTGACTTATACAAATGTTCTTACCATGCTGGATCTTGGTAACATCCCCCTGTTATCGGTCCAGAGATCCGAAGGTCAACCAATTGTCCTTGCTGGAGGACCGGGAGCATTGGTTCCCGAACCATTGTCTGAAATTATCGATGTTTTTTGCATAGGTGATGGGGAGCCTTTCCTTCCCCGTTTTTGTGAAGTGATGGGACAGACAATTGGTATGAAAAGGGATGAACGACTACGGGAAATATCGAAGATCCCCGGTGCGTATGTTCCTGCCTTTCATTCCGTCGAATATGGAAGGGGTAGCATCTTTTCAACAACAGATAGGGAAACTGTCTCAAGAAGCCTTGTCAGCGATCTGAACGACGCTCCTTTTCCAAAGGAAATGATAATTCCCAACGGGCCTATTGTTCATGACAGGATACCCGTGGAAATTTTCCGGGGTTGTACCAGAGGTTGCAGATTCTGCCAGGCAGGGATGATATACCGTCCAGTGAGGGAAAGGAGCCCTGAGACAGTATGTTCATTGATCGAAGAACTCATCCGGAGTACGGGATGGGATGAGATCGGCCTGGTCTCACTCGCTTCCTGCGATTATTCAGCAATAGTGGAGGTCATAAAATGTTCGGCTCCCATACTTGATAAGTACAATGTCAGCTTAAGTCTTCCAAGTCTCAGGATGGATAATTTCTCCATAGAACTGGCTTCATCCCTCGAAGCGTTGAGAAGGGGCAGTATTACCTTTGCACCTGAAGCAGGGACACAGAGGCTTAGAGATGTGATCAACAAGGGTGTAACAGAGAAGGACATCGAGAATAGCCTGAAAGCCGCCTTTGAACATGGTTGGAAAAGGGTAAAACTCTATTTTATGATGGGTCTCCCAACTGAGACTGTGAAAGATCTGGATGGGATCACAGATATCGCTCAAATGGCACTTGGTATCGGAAGGAGTGTCAGTCGAAAGTCTCAGGTGAGCGTATCTATTGCAGGATTTGTTCCAAAACCTCATACGCCATTCCAATGGGAACCACAGAATACTGTGGGGGAATTAACAGATAAAGGGAGATACCTCAAGTCCGGAATACATGACCGTAATCTTTCGTTGCACTATCATGATCCAGAGCAGACATTTCTTGAAGGGGTGCTTGCAAGGGGTGGTCGTGAGCTATCTCGTGTGATCTTCAATGCCTGGAGAAAAGGTGCAAGATTTGATGGCTGGTCCGAAAAATTCCGACTCGATCTCTGGATGAAAGCTTTTGATGAAGAAGAGGTAGATCCCTTTGAGATCGCTAATCGTGAAAGGCCTGAGGAAGAGGTCCTCCCATGGGATCATATCGATATCGGGGTTTCCCGGTCATTTTTATGGGAAGAAAGGAAACGTTCCATAGCAGCTTTGATAACCCCCGACTGCAGATGGTCTGAATGTAACCGGTGCGGACTTGAAAAGATATGTAAAGGAAAGTCCTCTGGGAAGGTGGTTGGAATTGAAGAAGCTTAGGGTAATATATGAAAAAAGGGGATTGTTCTCGTTCATTCCTCACACTTCTATTCCACAGGTTTTTGCCAGAGCCGCAAGGCGAGCAGGGTTGCATTTTGAATATTCAGAGGGATATTCACCCAGACCAAAGATCAGCCTGGGGCCGGCCTTGCCTGTAGGAGTGGTGGCCCTCAGGGAACCTGCTGATATAAACTTCACTTCATGGAATGATGTCCTGATAAAAGATTGGATCAACAATCTCCCCAAGGGTCTTGTTATTCACTCCTGGGGTGAAGTAGAGGGCAAAAGTTTAAGTAAGGAATGTAGAGTTGCGTCCTACCTGCTCTTTCCAAGACAGGGGCTTCCGCCTGAAGAATTCTTTCAAGCTTTCACCTGTGAAGAGATGGGGCAGATCCTTCTTGAGGTCAATCTAAAAGATGAAATGATCAGTCTGTTGCTGGCAGATCCTCAACAATACGGGCCCGGTTTTCTTGTTAAATATCTTGTCAGGAAAGAACTGATCAGTAACTGGTCGGAAATAGCAATAATAAGAACTTCCATCGGAAATATGATTGAAGGGAAAGTGGTGCCTCTGCTTTAACAAAGACGCCCACCTGTTCCCTTTTTAAGGAGGCGACATTTTTGTCCTCAGATAGGAAGATCATAGCCAATACTCTTGAATCAGAGGAAATGAGGGTGGCTATTCTCGAGAACGGGATCCTTAATGACATTTTCTACGAAAGAATGTGGGAACGGCAAAAGACCGGGGAGATATACAAGGCCAGGGTGGAAAGTGTTATCCCTGGTATTCATGCTGCATTTGTAAATTTAGGGGATGGGCGGAACGCTTTTCTTTACCTTAATGATGCCAAAGGAATAGACGTTAAACCGAATTCAGATATCATTGTCCAGGTAGTTAAAACAGCGCGCAAGAACAAGGGTGCCAGAGTCACTACCCGATTGTCCCTTCCCGGGAGATATATGGTCCTGGTGCCCGGTGGGAATGAGATAGGAGTTTCCAAACGCATAACCTCTGAAGATGAACGGGAAAGACTTAGAAAGATAGCAAGGAGACTTAGAAAAGGGGATTTTGGACTCATCATCCGCACGGCCGGGGAAGGGATCGAAGAACATGCCTTCGAACACGACCTTGATCTTCTTTTGCAATCCTGGGAGGAAATACGAAGAAACATGAACTTGCAGAGTTCTCCCTGCCTTCTTTAC
This sequence comes from Synergistales bacterium, assembly GCA_016927765.1. GTDB lineage: Bacteria > Synergistota > Synergistia > Synergistales > JAFGMB01 > JAFGMB01. Next base: position 3,951 of record JAFGMB010000178.1, on the reverse strand, counting down.
AGGGACCTGGGTCTGGTGGGGCGTATTCTGAGGGATGAACTTAACGAAGATGTCTCCGAAATAGTGGTAGATAACCAGGAAGAATATGACCGAATCAGTGAGAACATTTCCACGTTGTGTGATTATGAATTACCTGACATAACCCTTTATGGAGGGAATGTCCCTATTTTTGAGTTCTACGGGATAGAAAAAGAACTGGAAACAGTTCTTGACAGAAAAGTCTGGTTAGGCTCAGGGGCATATCTAATAATTGATCAGACTGAAGCCCTTACTGTTATTGATGTGAATACAGGTAAATTCACCGGAGACAAGGATCTTCGAAATACTGTCCTGAAGACGAACCTGGAGGCCAGCGAGGAGATAGCCCGCCAGTTACGTTTACGGGCGATTGGAGGGATCGTGGTTATTGACTTTATTGATATGGATTTCGAGGAAGATCGAAATTCCCTCCTGGAGAGGCTTGAAGATCTTTTCCAGTCAGATCGTTATAGAGCCAAGATCTTCGGTATTACACAACTTGGGTTAGTCGAACTGACCCGAAAAAGGGCGAGGCAGGATATCAAGGGTATTCTTACAAGAGGCTGCCCCTTCTGTGGAGGGTACGGCTGGGTCCTCAAGGAAGACAGTTTAGCCGTCTCGATCAAACGTTTTTTACGCAAGGTCAGCAGATCCAACAGGGCAGAAGCCCTGCTTCTCGAGCTTCACCCTGCCATTGCCCGGTATATAGGGGAAACTTATCTACTTTCATGGGAAGCGGAGCTGCAAAGAAGGATATTTCTAAAAGAAGCCCCTGAATTTGCCTGGAACAAATATCGCCTTGATCTTCAGGGAACACTTGAGCAGTTAGAACATAAAATCGGGATTATGAGAACCAGGGAGGCATCCCTTATTGTACATCAGTCATCTACGTCTCAAAGGATTTAAAAGTTTCGGGGGTATCCATGAACTGGAAATCTCCCCTGGTTACACTGCCATTGTTGGACCTAACGGAAGTGGGAAAAGTAATATTCTGGATGCAATAAGATGGGTCCTTGGTGATAGTAGTATTAATCGACTGAGGATATCCCGCCAGAGCGATCTCTCTTTTCAGGGAAGCATCAGCTTAAAACCGGCAAATGAAGTAGAAGTGGTTATGACCATTGATGATCCCCGTAAACTCTCAACCATTTCTAGATATTATCATAACGAATCCGGTACAACTGTTATGGTAGATGGTACAAGGATCCGTCTTTCTGATCTTGAACTGATAAAACGTGAATGGAAACTCGGTGCCGATCAATCAGGATTCATAAGTCAGGGGGAAATAGCTGATACCATAAGGCAGAAGGGATTTCAGAGGAGGCTGCAGCTTGAGATCCTCTTCGGCATTGACCAATACCGGAAAAACCGGGAAGAAGCGGACATAAAGCTTAAAGATACCACTGATGAACTTATTCGACTGAGGACTTTGTTATCTGAGCTTATATCCCGTCAAAGTGAAATAGAACCGGAAGTCGCCAGGGCAGAAAAAGCAAAGATCCTTGAAAACAGATTATCAGTTGCAAGAAAAGAATATTATTTCAAGAAGAGACTGGAAGTTGAGTCAGATATTCATGGAATAGATAAACGATTGGATATGGTCAATGAAAATCTTGCAAAACGGCATATATGGGTAAACATATGGGCGAACTCTGTTCACGACACGAAGGAGAAGCTGGCTTTCCTTACCAACCGGATCCAGAATCTGGAATCTGATGAAAGAAAGCTTTCTGGTGAGAGAGATAACTATTTAAAACAATCTTTTTCGCTTGCCAATTCCAGGAAAGCATGTCTGGAAAGACGAAATTCTTATTTTATTGAGCTTGAAAAGAAGGAAGAAGAAATATCTCTCATAGTGAAAGATCTCAAGGAGACTATCCAGACGGGAAAAGGTCTTTGCGCCGAGGTTGAAAGAATGAAGAAGAATCTCAACCAGCGCGAAAGGACTCTGTCCGAACTTCAGGAAAAGATAAAAGAAGAGGTTGTATTAAGAACGAAGCTCGTAAAAGAACTTGCTGACCTTGATCTTAAGGGTACTAACCAAAGAAGACAGATCATAGCAGATATCAGGCAGATAAAAGATTCAAAACTTACCTATTCCCGTCTTATCGACCTGTTCGGACAGTTGGAGGAAGAAATACGATCCGGTGGGAACTTGCTTCAAACGAAAGAAGCCGAACTGATTCATGTCGTGGAAGAACACAAGAGAAGCTACTCTTCCTGTCAGAGTCTGGCTTTGCAAATGCAACAGCTCAGGCGAGAAACATCGCTGCTGGAAAGCCGATATGAACAATCAAAGATCGCTACCGAGGATGACGTATATCCGGAAGGGGTCAGATTTCTCCTTTCCGCATCAAGGCTTGGACGTTCATGTGTAGTGGTACCTGTGGTGGAAACCTTTCAGGCAGCGCCTGAATTGTCAACAGCCCTTGATGCGTACCTTGGAGGACGTGTTTTCTGGCTGGTGATAGGTTCATTGAAAGAAGCTCGAACCTGCATTGACATGCTGAAAAGCCATGAAAAGGGGAGAGTAACCTTCCTCCCCCTTGATAATTGTCGACCAAGGAAAACACCTGGAGTTCAAATCAATGGCGAAGGTACTTTAGGATGGGCAATTAAGCTTCTTGAAGTAATACCTGCATACAGAAAAGCAATAGAACACCTGTTGGGAGATCTCCTCATAGTACGTACCTTTGATAATGCAAGGTATTATGTGGACAAAAGATGCTCCTTTCCTGTCGTTACTCTTGAGGGAGATGTTTTTGCCCCATCCGGAACGGTCACCGGGGGGAAAAACCGCAAAGGGCCTGGTCTGATAGAAAGGCGACAGGAACGGGATAAGATAAGGAAGCAACTTGAAGAAACGGGGAGCCGTCTTGCCGAGATAAAAGAAAGATTGTCTCTTGAAGAAAAACAGGAACAGCATTTTTCTCGTTTGAAAGAAGAGATCTCACTTCAACTGAACAGCCTTGAAAAAGAGAAAAAGGCGCGTGAAATTGAATATGTGGATCTTGATAAAAGGATAAGCATTACCAAAGATGGCATTAGAAAGCACATGGAAGAGATCTCTTCATTGTTGCGGGCAAGAAATGACAGAATTCACCGGAAAAGATTTTTGGATCAACAGTTGACAGAGGTTTCCGATCAGCAGGACATTGATATATTGAAAGAAGAGTTATCAGATATCTACAACACCCTCAGTATCAAACAGGAAAAACTCAATTCGAACGGCCAGATACAGCAACGCATAACCGAAGAACTCCACAGGACCAATGATGCAAGAGAGAAAATCGCAAAGGAGATGGATGTCCTTCTCCATGAAGTTGAACAACATGATCTTAGACTCAAAGAACTTGGAGTTGCCTCGTATTCAAAATGGCTCCAAATAAAAGGTATTGAACAGGAAAAAGGCGTTTTATCTGAGTCACTTGCAGGGTTAAAGAAGTCCGTTAACAGACAAGAATTCAGATATCAACTTGCCCGGGAGGCTCTCACCTCTCTCCAGACAAGCAGGGATATCATGGAGCAGCAAAAAAGATCAGTAACAAATGAATTGGAACAGTTAATTGATACATGGAATTCACAGTATTCTTACGAAGTACTTGACGTATCAGAAGAAGGATATGGTGACCTCGACAATCTATCAGGAGAGATTCGAAAATTGGAGAGAGAGATAAAACGTCTGGGTGATTATAATCCGGGAGCACTTTCAGAAAACCTCTCTCTCAAAGAGAGGATATCTTTTTTAAAGGAACAGATCATGGATGTGGAAAGTGGTCTGGATGAACTTAAAGGTATTATAGAGAATGCTGATAACCAGGTTGACAGGGTATTCAGGCACGCCTTAAAGAATATTGACCTCAGGTTTAACTCACTCTTCAAAAGGCTTTTCGGTGGCGGTGAAGCTCGCCTGGAACTCGGGAATAATTCTAC
>JAFGMB010000177.1 GCA_016927765.1 Synergistales bacterium | reverse complement strand
CAAGGGTCTTTTTCTCTTTCGGCTCGAAGAGGATGTTGTTATGGGCATCCCGCTTTTCCTTCACAGGCTCGAGGGGTGAAAGGGGCAGGGTGAGCTCATTGAAGTTCTTGTGCTCAAAGGACACAATTATGGAACCTTCGTATCGCCCCATCAGGGGGCTGTCCTGTGAACCTGCGAGGTCGGCCGTTGGGGCCTCTGCCGCGCAAGGACCAGGACAGAGCAGGATAAGCGCCAGAAGCACACTTGCGGTTTTCAATGACCTGGCCATGGTATTCCTCCTTTTCAGTGTTCTTTCAGATGATGGTCCGTAGCATTTCTTCCCTCTACAGGGTCCGCCAGGGTGTTTTATTCGAGTTTTGTCAGGACAGTTTCTGCTGCCTTTAGAGAGAGTTCCAGGTTCTGCTCTTCCTGTGCCTCGTCAAGGGCTTCCCTGCTGTCGAAGGAACCTTCGAGGACCGAATTGACCTTTAGGATCATAAGCAGATCTTCCTTTAGAACCCAGAGGGAGGTGCCTTCCCAGAGGGCCCCGTCACCCAGGTTCTCTATCTCGCGGCAGGTCTTAGATGCGTTTTCGCTGTTCTTTCGAGCCTTCACCTGTCGTTCGAATACATCCTTTGCCGAATCGTATATGCCTTCCTCGGCAATGGCTTCATCAGTGGCCACCCTCAAGGTGATACCGAACACGTCCACACCCCTTTGAAAAGAGTACCGGCACGACTGTCCGGCTGGGGACATGGCATCACGGAGTACTCCTTCGGAGACGTCTTCCTCGAAAAGGGCCTCTGCATCGGCCGAGGTGAAAAGGTCGCAGGCTGACGGAGTGACTTCGGCCCGGGAGGAAGGTGGGAAGCCCAGGGCAGCAGTTAAAATAACAAGAGCGATACAGATACAGGGGAGAGTTTTTCTTTTCACCATGTTTTCCTCCGATCGGAATGAATTCTGGAAAGTATTTTACTCTTTTTAATGTTATCCGGGTAAAGTAACACTGTCAAACCGTGTATGGGGAAGGTACAGTTCCTGGCTTTATTGGATCATGGAGTCCCAGGTTACCTTGCATGTCAGCAGTTTAGTGTTGCTATAATAAGAAAAATAGCTCTTGTACGCTGAAAGGAGAGAGTCATGGATGCGTCCCTGGTACGTTCCGCCCTTCTTGTCCTGGGCCTGGTGATCTTCGCGACTGTTGAATCCTTCCGCCCCTACCGTGTACCGCATGAACCCCGTCTGTCAAGGTGGGTGGAGAACCTTTTCCTTACCGCGGTGAACGTGACCCTGGTGGCTACACTGGTAGGAAACCCTCTTATGGCAGGATCCCTTTCCCTGGCATCAAGCCCACTGAGGTCACTACCTCCCTTTCTGCACGGCCTGGCGGTCATACTGATCCTCGACCTGGGGCATTATTTCTGGCATATGGCTACCCACAGGGTTCCCGTGCTCTGGAGGCTTCACAGGGTCCATCACTGTGACCTTGATATGGATGTCTCCACCTACCTGCGTTTCCATCCCTTCGAGCTTGCCCTGGGACTGCTGGTCAAGGCCGGGCTTGTCATCATTTCAGGGGCCACTTTCCTGCAGCTTGTGGCCTTCGAGGTGATATTCAACCTGTCATCCCAGTTCCACCACAGCTCCCTGGCCCTGCCCGAACCGGTCGAGAAAGCCCTTCTCTCCGTGATAATCCCCCCCTGTATGCACCGGGTGCACCACTCGGTGATCATAAAGGAGAGGAACTCCAATTACGGAACCATCCTTTCCTTATGGGACAGGCTTTTCGGGACCTTCCGCCTCCGCGATGATGTGCCCTCCATACGCATGGGCGTGGGGGCCCTCATGAATGTACGGGGGCCTATGGAACTCCTGAAACTGCCCTTTCGTCCCCCGGTGCTTTAAGATGCCGAACCTGCAGGGGACAGTGATCCTTTCGACATTCAAATAAACAGAGGGCACATGAGACCCTTTCTGCCATATTCGGAAAAACTTCCACTTGATGGTTGATTAAAAAAGTGATATAACTGAACACAATTTTACATAAGGGTGGATCACATGGTCTTTTCAACTGTCCTTGAGTTCGGCACTGGCACATCCTTTTCCGGTAGTTCCTCTTCGTCTTCCTCCGCATCTTCCTGCGGCAGGAGAGGATCTCGTGTTGCCGGCCGGCAGTGTTCCCCTCCAGTGTAAAGACAAGTTAAAAGTTCTATTTGAAAGATCAATAAAGAGAGGCCGGAAAATTTTCCGGCCTCTCTTTTTTATGGGAGGAATGAAGAATGAACAGGTACCTTTTTACTCCAGGTCCGGTCCCGATACCCAATGAAGGGGCAGCTGCACTGAAAAGCCACAGGGAACCAGGGTTTTCAGTGCAGTTCGAAAAGATCCAGGGTTCTCTCAGAAAACTCATGAGGACGGATCAGCCGGTGCTTCTGTTACCGTGTTCCGGTACTGGTTCCCTTGAGGCCCTCTGCCTTAACCTCATCGGACCGGGAGAGAAGGTGATCTCCGTATCATGCGGTGAATTCGGCCTGAGGTTCAGGGACATCGCAAGGAGTGCAGGAGCGGAGATAATCCCGGTGGATATCCCTGCAGGCCAGGGTGTCAGGTCCAACCATGTACTATCAGCCCTGGAAAGGTATCCGGACGCTGTTGCCCTTCTCCTGACCCACAATGAAACGTCCACTGGGGTAATGAATCCCCTGGAAGAGATCATGGGATCGGTGAACGAGAGGGGGCCGCTTGTTCTGGTTGACGGGGTCAGCTCACTTGGCGCCATGCCATGTTTTCCCCAGGATTGGAACTTTGATGGGCTGGCATCGTGTTCGCAGAAAGGGCTGCTTACACCTCCCGGAATAGGAGTGGTATGGCTTTCCGAAAGGGCATGGAGATCACTGGAGAAGGGTGACAGGAAAAGAGGAAGCTATTATTTCGATCTCCTCAGGCATCGTGAGTACCTGGAGAAGGACAATCCTCAGAATCCCTTTACACCACCGGTATCCCTTCTGGCCACCCTTGAAGGTTCATTGGATCTCATCCTTGAACAGGGCACGACAGAATGGTTCCGGAAAAAAAGGCGTCTTGCCGAGACCTTTATGGCGGGCATGATATCCATGGGGTTGGAGCCCTTCGTGAAGGAAAGTGCGGCCAGGTCTCCGGGAGTTTCATCCCTTCTTCTTCCGAGTTCTGCCGGTAAGGTGAAGGATGAGCTTTTGAAGATGGGAATAGTCGTTTCAGGGGGACAGGGTGAAATGAAAGGGAAGATCCTCAGGTTCGCCCACTACTCTGACTGGGGCTGGCCTGAAACATGTCTTCTTATGGGGAGCATCTTCGCTGCTCTTGACCGAAGCGGGCTGAAGCCGGGCCCGGAATATATAAGCCAGGCATGGGAAACATGGAAGAAAGGGGAGAAATGACCGTGTGGACTGTTCTTGTTTCGGATCATATTCACCAGGAAGGGATCGATTTCCTGTCAACCAGGGAAAATATCAGGCTCATCAACCGGCCGGGCATT
>JAFGMB010000023.1 GCA_016927765.1 Synergistales bacterium | reverse complement strand
CCGTAAAGCGGCAAGGGAACAGCTCAAAGCTGGTACAGACGTGGTTAAGATCATGGCTACCGGGGGAGTACTTACCCCGGGTGTGGAACCCGGATCTCCCCAGTTATCCGAGGAAGAGATAAGGGCGGCGGTGGAGGAGGCACATAAGGCAGGTAAAAAGGTGGCTACCCATGCCCAGGGAACAAGAGGGATAAAGAACGCTGTCAGGGCAGGAGTGGATTCTGTAGAGCACGGTTGTTTCCTTGACGACGAGGTCATTGAAATGATGCTTGAAAAAGGGACCTATCTTGTTCCTACCCTTGCAGCCGTATATCAGATAGTGGAGCATGGAGTTGAAGGGGGTATCCCTGAATACGCAGTGGAAAAATGTAAAAGGGTTATAGACAGTCATTTTGAGAGTTTCCGCAAGGCCAGGGATGGAGGGGTAAAAATAGCCTGTGGTACTGATGCCAGCACGCCCTTCAATGGTTTTGACCAGACGGGAATGGAGCTGGTGTTGATGTGCCGGGCCGGAATGAGCCCCATGGAGACTATCGTATCCGCCACAAAGACCAGCTCGGAACTTATCGGATGTGAATCTGATCATGGCACCCTTGAAAAAGGCAAGTTCGCGGACATGGTATTACTGGGAAAAGATCCCCTGGAGGATCTTTGGCAGATACTTAAGCCTGAAAAGGTTTACAGGAAGGGTTTATCTGTGGAAGTATAAGAGAGATACCCATGGAGTGATGACATTATTATCTTCACTGAAGAAAGCGGAGGTTTTCGGACAATGTTGAAAAGATTGAAGGAGCTTGCGGAGGAATACAATGACCAGGTTGTCATCCTTCGGAGAGACTTCCATAGTAATCCTGAAATATCATGGAACGAAGTGGAAACCACAAAAAAAGTCGCGGCCTTTCTTGAAAAGCTGGGCTGTGAGAACATCAGTACCGGTTTTGGTGGTACCGAATGCGGTGTGACCGCAGAGATACGGGGCAGTTCTGAGGGGCCGTGTGTTGCTCTACGAGCTGACATGGATGCCCTGCCCCTGGATGAGGAGAATGATGTTCCCTACAGGTCAGTGAGAAAAGGGGCCATGCATGCCTGTGGCCATGATGCCCATACCGCCATGCTTCTTGGCGCAGCCATGGTACTTTCCAGCGTCAGGGATCAGCTGAAGGGAACAATCCGCCTGATCTTCCAGCCTGCAGAGGAGCATGGGCTTAAGTCCGGAGCTGATCACATGATCAATGAGGGAGTGCTCGAAGGGGTGGATGTGATCGCCGGACTCCATGTATGGTCTCCCCTCAGCAGCGGCAAGATCGCCTACCGGTCCGGACCTGTAATGGCCTCATGTGATGCTTGGGAAGCTGTAATACAGGGCAGAGGGGGACATGGCTCGGCTCCCCATATGGCAACGGACCCCACCATTGCCGCAGCCAATATCATATCTTCCCTGCAATCCGTGGTGGGGAGGGAAATTGACCCCCTTGATACTGCAGTCATAAGCACTGGGAAAATCGAGGCCGGTTCCGCTTTCAACATCATCCCCGACAGGGTGAATCTCCTTGGTACCACCAGGAGCTTCAAACCCGAGGTACAGGATAGGGTGGAAAAGAGCATCGGCAGGCTTATTGCCAGTATATCTGAGGCTTATCAGTGCAGGGCGGAATACAAATATACCCGATATGTTCCTTCCACCATAAATGATGAGAAGGCCACTCTTATGGTCAGGGAGATCGGGGAAGAACTGCTCGGAGCAGATAATGTAGAGGAAAGCCCCCTGATCATGGGTTCTGAAGATTTCAGTTATTTCCAGCGAAAGGTCCCGGGGACTTTCTTTTTCCTTGGAACAGGCAACCCTGACAAGGGTACTGATAACCCCCATCATTCACCGCATTTCAATGTTGATGAAGATATCCTTGTTTCCGGTGTGACCATTCTTTCCGCTTTTGCATGGAGATGGCTTGCCTCGGAATGACCTGAGGCGTTTACTATTTAAGTGATCCCGAAAGACGATGAAAGGAAGGCGGTCACATCGTGGAAAAAGACTGCCTTCCTTTCCCGGTCCATCACAAGGGGGGTGTCGGTGGGTTTTACCCTGCCATGTGTCGCTGTTAGCTGGAAATACAAGATGAGGTCATGAAGTCATGAAAAGAGCAGGCCTTGATGAGATAGCCGATAGCATTGGGAATTGTTTTCGATGTCCTGTTTCTGAAGGCAAGAAGCAGGTCATCGCAGGTGAAGGGGGCCCCGGATCGCCATACATGATGGTCGCCCAGGCTCCTAACCTGGTGGAGATGGATAAGGGGAGGATCCTTTCCGGCCCATCAGGAACCGTCCTGGACACACTTCTCGATGGAGCAGGTTTTTCACGTGAAGACCTTTACCTGACGAACCTTGTAAAATGTCCACTTCCTGGATGCAGGAGACCCAAGGTATCCGAGATGGAACATTGCATGGTCTTTTTAAGAAAAGAAATAGAGGTGATCGATCCACTTGTGATAATTACCCTTGGAAGACATTCCACCAAGACCCTTCTTCGTGAATTCCATCACCCCATGCCACCCAGGAACAGTGATATCCCCTTCCTTTTCGGCCAGTTCTTCAGAAAAGGTGGGCGCATCATTCTGCCTCTTCCCCATCCCTCCTGCATCCTCTATAGCAAAGCCTTAATGGAACCCACTGCCCTGCTTTATGAAAAAGCCCTGAAGAGGATGAGGGCCTTGCAGGAGAAAGGGGACCGGTGAAAGACCGGACCCCTTAAAAAAAGAGAATATCTTCTTTATTTTCACAGGACCAGAAAGTTCTTCCCGGTCAATTGATCATTCCCCGGTTTCGACGATCTTATCCTTTCCATGGTATTTTTCTTCGAGTATTTGGGACGGAAGGTAAAGGTTCTCCTTTTCCCTGATCTCATCCAATCTTACCACCTGGGTGAATTCCCTGAAGAAAATGAGTTTATCCATATAGTTTTCCGAAACGTCTTCCGAGTAGACCCTGCTCATGACTTCATACATGCCTTGTGCCGCAGAATAAAGTGTGGTAAGGGCCGGGACTATCCAGTTATATCCCATTTCCTCCGCTTCCTTTACAGGGACCAGCGGAGTCTTGCCCCCCTCGATCAGATTGAGCATGAGGTGGACTCCATGGAGCTCTTCTGCAGTTCTCTCTACCTGTTCCATGTTTTCCATAGCTTCCACAAAGATCATGTCCACCCCCAGATCTATGGCCCGCCTGGCCCTTTCACGGGCATCTTCGTAACCGTTAACCGCAATTGCATCTGTCCGGTAGATTATCAGGAAATCAGGGTCCAGGTCATTTTTTACATCCATGGCGGCTTTAAGCCTGGCAACCTTCATAACAGTCGACTGTCAACCTGCGCTATGGTCAAATCGAAAGATATAAGAAAAGGGGAAAACTGTGAAACTGGATAATGTATGTATTATCCAGTAATGGCCATGAGTGGAGGGATTTCAGGTCAGGGAGCTTATTCAAGCCATCTGTGAATATTATCGAGATATATCTCCCTGAGTTTCCGTGTGACCGGCCCCGGTTTACCCGTCCCGATGTTCTGTTCTCCTATCTTCACCACTGGAAGGATCTCCTTTATCGAGCCTGTGAGGAAAGCTTCCTGGGAATAGGGGATCTCTGACAGACTGGGGCAACGTTCTTCCAGGGAGATCCCGTTTTCCCTGGCAAGGAGCATCACCAGTTCCCTGGTGGTTCCCTGGAGGACCTTTTCAAGGGGTGCTGTCACCAGGATGCCATCCCTGACCAGGAAAAAAGAGCTATGGGAGGCTTCGGTGATCTCACCCCTCGGGCAATAGAGTATCTCGAATGAATCCAGGTCCTCTGCCTGGGCTGTGAAGGAGATCATGTAATTGATGGTCTTGGCGTGGGGCATAATCCTTTCAGTATCAATAGGATGAAGAGAAACCCCCTTCTGATAGCTTTCGGGGAAAGGTTTTTTAACAGACTGAAAGATCATGAAAAAACGGGGGGAGGGAAAACTTCCAGTGGAATGATCGAAAGAATCGCCACCGGTTATATAAGGTTTTATGACCACCTCGTATTCCATTTCCATTTTATCTATCCCCTCCAGGGCCAGTGATCTCATCTCTTCTATGGTCAAGGGAGGCCTTATACCTGATTCAAGGGCGGACCTCTCCAGTCTTTCAAGATGAGCCGTCAATCTGATGGGTCTTCTGTTGTGAGTGGCAATAGAGTCAAAAACTCCTACCCCTCTCTGGATTATGAGGTCGGTAACAGGCAGACTGGCATTTTCCAGTGGGAGGAATTTTTTCCCCATATAACATAAATGCATATGAGAGCACCCCGTTAAAAAAATTTCTATCCCCGAAATTCTACCAGAAACAGGAAGATAGGCTAAGGTCATATTTGTTTTGAGAAATAATTCTGACTGTAAACCTTGAGAAAGTAAGTTATAATCATTAAAGCTGAGTTTTTGCAGCTGCTTCTTGTGCCTGCCTTTTCAAATGTTTCAGGTGCCTTCTTTTTGGGAAAAGGAGAATTCCCCTTTATGAAGCAATTGAATTCTTATGTTGAGCCATTATCTGTACTGAAGAAACATATGAAAAGCTTCCTTCTGAGCCTGGCCATGGTATGCCTCATATTTACCGGAACCCTTGAGGCCGGCATACCCAATGTACTTATTCTCCATTCGTACAACGATGGTATGCCCTGGACCGATTCACTGAACAGGGGGATCCTCAAGGCGTTCATGGAAAAAGGCGTAAGGGTTGAATATTTCTTTGAATACATGGACAGCAAGAGGTTCACCTACAAGGGTTATTTTGACAGGCTTGTGGGCATTTTCGAACATAAATACCGGGATACCGATTTTGACCTTGTCATTTCCACGGATGATAATGCCTATATTTTTCTTGCCCTCCATGGGGATGAACTTTTCCCTGGAGTACCCATCCTCTTCTCCGGGGTTAACGACCCTTCCCAGGTGATGCTCCATAAAACCCGTAATGCCACCGGTATCATGGAAAATATCGATATCTCCGGAACCCTTAATATTGCGCGAGCCTTTCATCCTGAAGCTGAGAGACTGATCCTTATCAGTGACTACACTGATACGGGAGCCTTCTTTATCCGTAGGATCCGGGATGATTTCAACCTGATGAATATCGATATGGAGGTCAAAGAACTATTCGGCCTTACCAGTGAGGAACTTCAGCTCCAACTTGCAGCTCTCGATGACAAGGACTCCATTATCCTTTTCTTTGCCTTTTTCAAGGACGGAAATGGAAAGATCCTCACGGTAGAAGAATCATTAAGACTGGTTGCCACATCTTCCAGGCATCCCATCTACTCCTTCTGGGATTTCCTGGTGGATCTTCCAGGATACGCTGCTCTGGGGGGATCCCTTATATTGGGGGAGAATTATGGATTGCTCGCAGGCAGGCAGGCCCTTAGGATCCTCGAAGAGGGATCGGTGGGAGCTGTACCGGTCAAATGGGATGGTGCTCCGGTCCAGCCTGGATTCAATTACCCGGCAATGAAGCGTTTTTCCATCAGGGAAGAGGAGCTCCCCTTCGGAAGCAGGGTCTTTCTTAAGCCGGATTCATTTTTCCAGCGGTACAAACATTTTCTTATCGTCAATCTTCTTTTCGGTTTTTTCACGGTTCTTCTGATCTCTTTCCTTATGATGATAATCTACAGGAGAAAGAAAGCCGAAAGAGAGCTGCGTAAAGAGAAGCAGTACTGGGAGAATTTATTCGACTATTCTCCGGAAGCCATAGGTTTTTCTGACATCAGGGGAAAATTGAAGAAAGTGAACAGAAAATTCCTCGATCTATTTGGTTACAGGGAGGGAGAGGTTCTGGGCAGATCCCTTGACAGCCTGTTCGCCAGGTCAAGACAGCAGTTCGAGGAATCTGCGGCCATGAGCAGAAAGATAAAGGAAGGACAGACTGTGACCCTGGAATCTGAAAGAACCAGAAAAGATGGATCCAATGTGCCTGTGATCATGATGGGTGTTCCCCTCAAGCTGGATGGGGATAATATGGCCAGTTTTACAATTTTCAGGGATATCACCCGGCAGAAAAAAGCAGAATTCGAGATAGTCCATCGGATGAATTTTGAGGAGATCCTTTCCCGGACCTCCTCCAGGCTGGTATTTGTACAGAACCTGGATAGGACGATCCTCGAGATCCTTGAAGAGGTAAGGATCTTTCTCGGCTGCTCAGACGTGTTTGTGGCCCGTTTTGACAGACCCAGAGGAACTCTGGATATTCTTTACGAGAGCATGGATGTTGAATCAGAATCCCTGGAAAAACTAGGAGACCTACATCTTACGAGATTTACCACCATCATGAAAGATCTACGGACAAAGGGACAGTTCCTCATGCAGGAGGTGGGTTCTCTTTCTCTTCTTGACCCCTTCCTCGCGGAAATGGTGGAAAAGAGGAACAGCGACTCCCTTCTCATATTGCCCCTTTACCTGGGCAAGAATCTGGAAGGTATGGTGGGATTTGAGAATATCTGGTCCAGAAAGGAATGGAATGACTGGGATCTGAATATTCTCCAGACTTTCTCTGACCTTCTGGGAGAGGCTCTTAGAAGGAAAGAATCCGCGGAAAAACTTAATTCCACTGTGAAATCATTGAAGAATTCCTTCGAGGGGACCTTCAGGACCATGACTAAGATCCTGGAGATAAAGGACCCTTACACTGCAGGTCATCAGTTGAACGTAACCCGCCTTGCCACGGCCATTGCGACAGAGATGGGTCTTTCTGGAGACATCCTGGACGGTCTTTACTATGCTTCACTCGTTCATGACATAGGGAAAATAAATATTCCCAGTGAAATACTGAGCAAGCCCATCAAACTGTCGGAGATAGAGTTCTCCATTATCAGGAACCATACCCGCTATGGATGGGAAATCCTCCATAACATATACTTCCCCTGGCCCATCGCCGACATCGTTCTCCAGCATCACGAGAGGCTGGATGGTTCAGGTTATCCCCAGGGGCTCAAGGGTGAGGAGATCCTCCTCCAGGCAAGGATAATCACTGTAGCCGATGTAGTTGAGGCCATGTCATCAGACAGGCCTTACCGGCCAAGTCTGGGCATCGAGAATGCCCTGAAGGAGATAGAGGCTCACAGCGGACAATGGTTCATGCCCGAAGCTGTCCAGGCATGTACAAAGCTCTTCCGGGAGAAAAGTTTCACTTTTATTGAGGAGATCACGGATGATGCCTGAAATTAAGGAAAAAGGTTTCCCGGTCAGATCGATCCTTTTAAGCGTATTCCTTCTTGGCTGTATCCTGGGGACAGCTCTTTGCTTTCCCTGCCGTATGGATGCCGGGGAAGTTACTTCCCAACCCACAGTGCTGGTAATACATTCATACCATAAGGGATTCCAATGGACGGACATTCTGGGAGAAACTATCATCTCCTCCATAAGAGAGAAAATGCCCCAGGCCGATTTTGTGGTGGAATACATGGATACTCTGCGGTACTATGGACCCGGGTATCTTTTTGATCTGGCGCTGATCTTCAGGCAGAAATACGGTGAAATGGATTTTGACCTTATAATATGCACCGATGACGAAGCCCTGAAATTGATCCGTTATTACGGTGCCAGCCTTTTCCCCGAGGTCCCTGTTGTTTTTACCTCCATAAATGACCATTCACTTACGCGGAAGATATCGGGCCAGGATTTTACAGGGATCATAAAGGAGACCCCTGTAAAAGAAACGGTTGATCTTGCTCTATCCATCCACCCTGATACAGAAACCCTGCTTCTCCTGTGCGATTCTTCAAGGATATGTAAAGAGAATGTCCAGAAGTTCCTTTCTCTCGGAGATCATCTTCCGCAGCAAGTCAAGGTTGTCACTCTCTCTAATCTGACTTTCCAGGAACTGAGGGAAAACCTCAAAACCCTGCCGGAGAAAACCACTGTGCTGATAATTCGTTTCTGGAAAGATTCTTCGGGGGACATAATCCTGCCAGAGGAACTGGCAGGTGCTTTTTTCAAGGAGCGCAAGTTCCCTCTCTACACTTCTTTTCGTCCCCTCATAGCATATGAGGGCTTTCTCGGCGGGGTAGCCCTTTCCCCGGAGGATCTTGGCAATGAAACGGGAAGACTCGCCCTTTCGATCCTTCAGGGGGAGGAACCGGCATCAATTCCTGTAACAAGATACTCCCCGGGGATAGCCCTGAATTATGAGACCATTACCGATCTGGGAATACCTGCTGACAGGATCCCTAAAAGTGCTGAGATGGTGAACCGCCCCAGAAATTTCTGGGAGAAGAACAGGGATTTCATCCTTTTGAATATCCTTGTGGCCGGCATGGTAATGATTTTCGTCACCTATCTTCTTGCCAATATACACAGAAGGCGCCGTGCGGAAAAAGAGCTTATCAGGGAAAAGGAGTTCATGGAGCAGCTCTTTCAGAATTCGCCGGAAGGGATAGTGCTCCTGGATAATGAAGACAGGGTATTGCGAATAAACAGGGAAATGTGTCGGATGTTCAAATGCCATATGGAAACTGCTGTAGGTGTTCCGATAAACGACCTGGTAGCTGGAGGAGAAATGGCTTCGGAGGCATCTGAACTATCCAGTAGGGCCTTGAAGGGAGAGTCCCTGGAGGTAGAAACATTGAGGAAGAGATCTGACGGGACATTTTTCCCGGTCTCGCTCCTGG
>JAFGMB010000176.1 GCA_016927765.1 Synergistales bacterium | reverse complement strand
TTCCCTGGTCAGCCTTTCAGCGGAATCATGCTCACTGATCCGGGCTCTGACCCTTCTGAGTCGTTCCATGACCTTCGGGAACTGGATCTCGTAGGAACTGACCTTTATCCCTAAGTGGTCTGCCTTTTCTATTTCATTCACAGCCCTGGCTGAACGGATAAGGAGTTTTGACGGCACGCATCCGTAGTTCAAACAATCTCCTCCAAGAAGGTTCATCTCGATAAGGGCTGTTCGTGCTCCCAGTCTTGCTGCTCCAATGGAGGCTACAAGTCCTGCTGAACCTGCCCCAATTACGGCGAGGTCATATTCTCTGGCCGGTCTGGGATTTATCCAGCCTGGAGGATTGACGTTGAGCACATGATCTTCTGTGTATCTGTCTTCAGGCATTTCAGGAAAAGTCATGATACCTCTCCCTCCAGTCTATGAGATAGGGTTTTTTCATCTTTCTTTAATGCCCTTTGATACAATTCTATTATATTCCACAATGATTAATTCACTTTAAAGGAGATGAGAACTCAGTCTTATAGCCCTATAAGCTGTTATTTCCTGAAGAGTCTTCTTGCTTCGAAGAGTCTTTGAAAACCGGTAATTATTATCAGGGTGGAGAATAAGAAGGTCACGGGAACACGGATGTTCCTGAATAGGATCATTATCGAAAAAAAGATGAACCCTTCTGTCCTTTCCATGAGTCCTGCCTGGTAATAGAAGGATTTTGAAGAAGCCTTTTCTGAAAGAGCACCGACGGTAAGGAAGATGGTCATGGAAAAGATGATCCCCGATAAAAGAAGGATCATGGCGGGCCATATGTGGTGATCCGTTAAGGCCAGGCAGATGATAAGGGCGAGTTCCACCAGCCTGTCGAAGGTAATGTCCAGTACCGTACCCCATGAGGAGCTCCTCCTGGTTTCCCTCGCCAGGGCTCCATCAAGGGTATCAAGAAAACCTGATACCCAGAGTAAGAAGACGGATAATAATCTCAATCCTGGAAGAATCATCATGGCTGAGGCTATCCCTGCAAGGAAAGCCAGCCAGGTAACCTGATCAGGTCTGATACCCATCCTTGAAAGGATATGAGCAGATCCATTGATAAGGGGATCCAGATATTGTCTTCCGTGAGTATCCAGCATAGATCTGTTCTCACTCCTTTTCTTCTGGAAGAAAGACCAATTCTCCTGCAGGGAATGACAGGAATACCCGGTCACCTTCTTTCAGGTCTTTGTACTGATTGGTACAGGTCAGATCGAAAGAACAGCTTTGAGAAGTGTTTACCTTGATATGCAGAATTCCGAAAGAATAATTCATCCCGGTTATTTGTCCCTCCAGGATGTTTCCTTCTCCATCCGAAGGAAACGGATATGTCCCTAGCCCGATGGTCTCCGGTCGTATAACAAGAACCCCTTTTTTCTTTTCTGGTGATAAAGCTCTCAATTTCATTGAAAAATGACTTGTTGAGAACCTGTCATAATGGAGAATGCCCTCGAAGATGTTTTCTATTCCAAGGAAATGGGCGGTATGGATTTTACCCGGTGACTCGTACAATTTCCTGGGACTACCTGTTTCTATGATCTTTCCTTCCTTCATGACTGCCATCCTTTGAAACAGGTAAAAGGCTTCATCCCTGTCATGAGTGACAAAAAGGATAGTCATTCCGTATTCCCTGTGGAGATCCAGTACCAGGTCTCTCATCTCTTTACGAAGGTTGGGGTCCAGGGCACTGAAAGGTTCATCCATCAGTACAAGGGGGGGGGTTGTCACCAGTGCCCTTGCGATAGCAATTCGCTGCCTCTGTCCACCACTGAGTTCAAGGGGATATCTATTTTCGAAACCACTCAGGCCTACTGCGGAAAGGAATACTGAAGACCTTTGATATCTTTCTTTTTTGGATAATCCCTTCATTTTCAGTCCGAAAGCAACGTTTTCCAGGATGTTCATGTAGGGGAAAAGCCTGTCCTGCTGGAAAACCATGGCTATGCCCCTTTTCTCGGCAGCCAGGCCGGTTATTTCCTTTTCCTGAAGATAGATGGATCCTTCATCTGGTGTCATAAGACCAGCTATGATTTTGAGGAGAGTGGTCTTTCCGCACCCGGATTTACCGACCAGGCCGAAGAATTCTCCTTTTCCGACCTCCAGCAAGGGGATGTCCATGACGAAGTCAGCCCCGGCAGAAATTTTTTTTCTGATCTTTTCCATTCTTAATTCCAAGCTGTCAAAGCCTCTTTTCCCGATAGAGCCTGTTCAAAGAAAGGTCAAGAAGGATGAGAAGGATCAGTGCCACCAGCGCGAATAAAACGGCATATGCGGCTCCTGTTGCCTGGTCCCCGCCGTTGACGTAAGGGAACATCCTCATGGTTACAGTGATGATCTGGCCTCCCCCAACAAGAAGGGTTATGACGTACTGGCTCATGGAGATAAGTATGGTAAGGGCGCTACCTGCAATTATACCCGGCATGAGAAAGGGTAGGACAACATGGAATAACCTCTTGGACCAGTCTGCTCCAAGTAACTGTGCCTGTTCTTCCCATTCGAAGCCGAGTTTGGAAAAGCTCACTGTGACCGAACGTATCATGTAGGGTAACGTCGGAAGTACGTGGGCCAGGACTACGCCTGCAAGGGTTTCTGTTATGCTCAGCCGGATAAAGGTCCGGTGAAGGCCCATCAGTATAACTACGGGAGGCACCAGTATGGGAAGCATCAGAAGTATCTCCGTAAGTTTCCTGAAGGGGAATTCATATCTCCCCAGGGCATTTCCTGCGGGCAAGGCCAGGAAAAGGTTTATAAAGGTAGTAATAAGGGCCAGTTTCAAACTGGTCCAGATGGATTGCCATGTCCCTGAGTGTGGGCTCATTACATATCTCCATGCTCTTGCATCGAAGGAGGATGGAAATATATCCGGCCAGGTCCAACCTCGGGAGAAACTGAGGAGGATAAGGAAAACTACCGGCAGGATGGCCAGAACAAGGACAAAGAAAAAAGGGACCAGGGTTGCATTATCCAGAGATCTTTTCATGGCCTGTCACTTCTTCCGTTGTAAACTCTGATGGTGTGGTAATAGATGGTTCCAGCAAGAAGAATGACACCCAGGATGACCATATTCAATGCCATGGCCATGGGTTGATCTGCCAGGTTTCCGCTGCTGTAAATCTGGTAGGAATAAACAGCAAGGGTCTTTGGGTAGGTTATACCAAGGATAAATGGAACCTCAAAGGCACCGAAGGTATACGCGAACACTATGAACGAAGCGGTCTCCAGAGGTCCCTTCATCATGGGGAGCAGGATTTCCAGAAAGATGCGCCAATTCCCTGCTCCAAGGATCCTTGCAGCCTCGATCCAGCCATATTCTACTCTCAGTACCACCGGGTATAGGAGGATAATGATGAAAGGGCTGGTTTTCCAGACGTACGCCAGGATGATCCCCCAACCGAAGGATTCGTTGGTAATTATCGGGAAACTGTGCATTTCAGAGATTATACCCAGATTGAAAAATATCCTTGCTATCCACCCGCTCTGGGTGAACATCAGGAATATCATGTAAGCTGCCACAATATATGGAAAAAGCATGGAGACCTGGAAACATCTTTGAAAATATATGCTCCTGTCCCTTGTACTTCTTATCCTGATAAGAAAAAGGCTGTACAGTCCGAATAAAGCAAGGGCAGCTGAAATTGAAGTGGAGAGGAGAGCTATTCTCAGGGTAATGGATAAGGATATCCAGAAATCACGACTGAATAAAAGGGAACGGTAATTACCCAGGGTAAAAACAGCATCACCGGTAAGCGGGGCCAGCCCAACGCTCTGGAGGAGTCCGTGAAATATTCCTCCGAAAAACAGTATTCCTACCGCTGCCAAAGCAGGCAGTACCAAAAGGACAGCTTTATTTTTTCCCAACTTGTTCCATCCATTCTTTCTCGATGGATTCTATCTCTTCTGAGGATAATTCGGGGATCCTGTTCTGTGCAAGAATGCCATGGGGCAGCGAAGAAGGCCCGGACCCGATCTTTTCGAGATCCTTCCTTTGCCGGGTATCAAGTTTTGCTGGATCCAGGACCATTCCGTCACCCCAGACCCCGGGTTTCAATTTCTCTATCTGTCCTTCCGGGGAAAGGAACAGGTTGATGGTAACCATGGCACCTGCCTTGCTTTTTGCGTTAAAGGGTATGGTAAGGTAATGAGTGTTGGAAAAAGTTCCCCCTCTGAAAAGAAAGGTCCTTGAACTTTCGGGGAAGGATCCCTGGCTTATCTGGTTGAATGCATGAAGAGGGTTGTAATTCATGGAGAACCAGACTTCTCCATTAGCGTACAGTTGATCAAGGATCCCGATGGTTTCAGGGTAAGTGTTACCCTTCCTCCACAAATAGGGTTTAAGGCGGTTCAGGAAATCCCAGGTTTCTGATCTGTCGGGGGGAAGATCATTCTGGCTGCCCTGGCAGGAAGGAGCTGAACTTCGGGATCTATCCAATAGTACCTGTCTTACAAAGCAGCTGCCTGTAAAATCAGGCGGAGAAGGATAAGTGAACCTTCCTGGATGTGCCTTGATAAACCCTGCAAGTTCTTCCATGGTTTCAGGTGGGTCAGGGACGAATGCGCTGTTACATATCATTACGAATTGCGCTTTACCCCATGGGGCCTCATAGCCTTCGGTAGCCTTCCCGAAATCCATGTTCAGGTCATCGGCAGAAGGATCGACATACCTGATGTAATTGGGGAGGATGTATGTGAAAGGTGCCCATAAAAGACCTTCCTCCATGGCCAACCTGAAATTCTCCCCGTTTATCCAGAGAATGTCGGCAGAACCGGTGTGTCGACCCATCTGTTTTTCAGCAAGGAGCTTCATTATCATTTCCCGTATGTCTGTAACAGGTACCCTCTCCAGGGTGATGCCGTATCTCTCCTTAAGGCGTGGGGCGACCCATTGGTCGATGAAGATATTCGTCCCATTGTTACCACCCCACATGTATATATGTACTGTTTGTCCTGATGCCAGTTCTTCGATCTCTTCCCATGGGAGGGTCAGAAGATCCATATCTTTATCTGCACTGGCCCCTGTGGCGAGTGACAGGATCAGGACAAGAATTATCAGCAGTAAATTCCCTCTATGGCTCATGAGATCCCCTCCTTCACTTCCTTGATCCGTTTTCCCTGCAGTTAATTTAATCTTATAAGATCCCTTTTATTTTATAATAGAATAAATGGGAAAAAAGTCTTTTAGTGATCAGGCTGAATAGGATCAGAGAAAGGGATGTTCTAATGTCCGGGAAGGATCAAAGGGAAAGGCCGCCCTCTACAGGAAAAAGATATTTCAAAGTTTTCATACTGATAGTACTTTTCCTGTCGGGGATAATTGTCCTGAGAATGACGGGAGGGATAAGCAAGTTCCAGGAGGCATGCAAAAACCTTGAATGTCTCGGGAAATGGGCCCCTTTGGGTTTCATCGGGATATACGTGCTTGCTGTGGTCCTTGCTGTTCCAGGGAGTGCCCTTACGGCCCTGGCAGGAGTACTTTTCGGCTCTTTCTGGGGGGTGATATATGTCTCCATCGCCTCAACGGTGGGAGCTACCCTGGCTTTTCTTGTTTCCCGCTACCTGGCCAGGGATTTCGTTGCCGAAAAAATCCGTAACAGGGAGTCTTTCCGACGGCTGGATGATATGACCGAAAAGCACGGTCCTTTCATAGTTGCTATAGTCAGGCTTATTCCGGTTTTCCCCTTCAGTCTTGTCAATTACGGGTTCGGCCTGACCGGGATTTCCCTCAAAACCTATGTCTTCTTCTCATGGCTTTTCATGATACCTGGGACGATCCTTTATGTTGCAGGAGGAGATGCTCTTCAGAAAGTCCTGTTAGAGGGGCAGATCCCATGGAAATTGTTGGTTGTGATAGCTGTAACCGGAGGAGCTCTTTATTATTTGGGTCATAAGTACAAGGATCATTTAAGATAGAATGACCTTCCCCGGTCTTGAAAAATTTCCTGTAAGACATTAAAAGCTGTTTAAGAAAATTGTCATTAACAGGGATCCTGAAGGCCGGAAAGTGATAAAGCCATACTGTGTCATCCTTTTGAGTGGGGCAGGGGGATCTTCTTTCAGGGGATGTCATAACGGGAAAGATGGAAAGATCAAATACAGATCTTGCCGTATTTACATGGGAGACTATCTCTTGAGAAGATCGGGATCTATCTTTTCCTGAAGCCATTCTCTGGTCATGGGAAGGGCAAATTCATTAAAGAATCTTTTGATGGAATTCTCGTTGTAGACCACCTGGCCGTTTTTCCCGACATAGTTTTTGCTCAGAACGCATTGGAGCTGTTCTTCGCCCTCTTTCCAGTCATCGCCAAGGATCCTGGAGATCTCTGACCCCTTTAAGGTATATCTCAGGGGCATAAGAAGGTTCAGACGAAATTCCTCGAACAATGTCATGTAGGCATCCAGGGATATTCCTAATTGGTTCAATTTGATCCTTCCATCATGTGATTCTCTTTCGCCCCCGATCACAGTTCTGCAACCAAGTTCAATTGCCAGGGGTATCCTCATGGCATGGAAATAAAGATGGCACCCGATACACGGGGTATAAAACCCGAAGTCCTCGAGGATCTGATAATTGAACCGACCGCAAAGCTGCCACCAGAAAGTGGGAGACCCTGTCACTGCTGGCGGGTATATCCGAACATTGCCCTTTACCCTGGGATGGCCTTTAAGAGCCTCTATTGCCTCGAAGGGGGTGTTCCAGTCTCCGAATTGCGTTCCGGTATAGACAATGGTGGGGAAAAAAGCGGTGATGTTTTCGAGGGAGAGAGCTTCGATAGCAGCTGCTATGCTGTCCCTTCCCGCTATTTCGATCATAGCGAGATCTGGTTCATTTTTCATTTTCTCCAGGGTTTCCAGGGATATCATCCATGAAGGAAGAGATCCAACTATCTCGGGCTTGTTCATTAATGTTTCCATCATTCTGATGTCCATTAGTGTCTCCCGAGACTCGTGTAAAGTCCGGGGGAATAGGGCTGGTCTTCGGGACTGTCCATTAATCCCTTGAGTTTCCCCCTGTCCATGAGGTTGAGTATCATGTACATGATCTCATGACCCCGGACATCTCCCAGGCCTCCCATGGCACAATCGATCTCATTGAAAGAAGAGACATGGTCTCTTCTGGTATATCTTCCGACAATAGAGATCGGTACGGTCTCTCCTGAATGTATCATGGTACCGGTACTGGCAGTGGAATGATCGGAAGTAAGTACCAGGAGGATATCCTCATCCGGGAGGATCTCTTTTACTGCCCAGCCTAAAGCCCTGTCAAGGGCTTCGATGACCTGTCTCTTTAAATGGGGATCCCTTTTATGGGCAGCTTCGTCGGGAGCCTTGGTGTGGACGTAGACAAGATCGTGGTCCTTAGCTTCGTAAGCGCTTTTGAGCCTGCCAAGGAGGTCTTTCTCACAGTTTCCGGTATCTTCCGTCTTATGGATATCCATGCCCAGGTGCGAGCAAAGGCCATGATAGATAGTACCTGAAGCTATGCAGAGAGCCTTCATTCCCCATTTATCCCTGAAAGAAGGTACTTCCTTCCATTGGCCAGCCCTCTGGAGCCCCACCATGTTCAAAGGAGGGAGTCCATGGTCCGATCTGTGAGTGTTGAGGGGGTTTTGTGAAAGGATATCATGAGACCAGAGGCTGTAATTGTTGAGGAATTGGGCTGTCTTTTCTGCCAGGGATGGGGAAGAGGCTGATCTCAGTGGCTTGATGGCCATGATAGGTCTTCCTTCAAAGATAGGGTTGGAGTCGGTGATCTCGGCGGAAGCTTCTCCCTGGATGACGAAGATGCCCCCTATGCCTCCTGTGGGATGAAATCGCAGGGACAGCCCCGAAGAAGAATAAGATGATACGGTACTGGAAAGGATCCTGAAGGTCTCAGGATCCACATCGATCTTTTCATTCCTGAGAATAAAATCCCTTTCCCGGGGCTCCACGTGGAAGATCCTCCCAAGAACTGCCACATCATTCCTGCCACATGATATTCCTTCTCCTTTGGCCTCGATGTATCCTCTTCCGGGAAATTTATCCAGGTCATAACCAAAGATGATGAAATGGGCCATTTCGCTTGGCATGGCCATCCCCTGTAAGGTAGCATGGTAAAGGCCATTACATCCCGCTCGGGCTATGGCATCCATGTTGGGTGTGTGGGCCACCTGGAGGGGTGTCTTTCCGTTGAAGTCCTTTATTCCCTTATCTCCCAGACCGTCAAGAACGAGCAATAGGGTTCTCATACAGGAAATTGTAGGTTATGGGGGAGAATTTGAAAAGGATCAAGAAGGGGTTTTCAACTCATGGAGAAAGCCAGCTGAAGAATAGGATCATTCGGGGCTGTCTTTCTGTTCAGATGGTCTTGTAAAGAAACATAGCCGCCATTCCGGAGGATCATCGGAATAACTTCCCTATGACGGATGGAGTAGATAAAATCTTCGAGATTAAGGACCTCCCCATGGAAGAGAGTTGCAAAAGATCCCACCTCCTGGACAGTATGGGCATCACTTCCGCCCAGACAGGGATAGCCAAGCTCTAACGCCATCTGATAGGCCTGAAAATTATGGATCCCTCGAGTTCTCCCGTTAAGGACCTCGATTCCGAGAAGATCATCCATTAAGGGTAAATGATGACCCATACCCCTTCCGTTATCCCTGAATGGATGGGCGCTGATGGCAACACCATGATTGGCTTTGACATGAGCAAGCATGTCCCGGGCATGCATTTTAGCCTGAGGAACTTCTTCAAGCCCGAACACCAGGAGGTCGCCCTCAAAGGTAAGTATCTCAATTCCAGGGATAACCAGGAAGTCGTATCTTCTTGTAAGTTCAGCTGCGATCTCGTAGACACCGATACTTTCATGGTCAGTAAAACAGATCCCGTCAAGGCCTGACTCCTTGGCCTTGCAGATGGCATCTTCTATTCTCAGGTAGCTGTCTCCAACGGAGAACTCAGCTGTATGCACGTGGATGTCAATAATTATCCTGAACGCCGCCCTTCTGGAGGGGGAAATCATAACTCATAATAATAAAAACTATCACGGAATGGAATTTTACATTAGAAAAGATGATGGTGCAAGGGGCGAAGAACATTGAATTGCGGAATGATAGGTAAAAAGTAGTTAATTCTGATGAAATTTAATGAAAATGTGTTGACTTTCAGCGCATTAATGATATTATCTGATACAATGTGTCTTTCTTTAATATGTTCCTATTGCAAAGGGGGAGTGTTTTGTGGCGATGAATTGGAAGGATGGCCTTACCAAGCAACTTGCAGAGGCATTCCTTGCTCTCGAAACAGTGGAGGAGGTCTATTCCTTCATGGAGGATGTAGCTACCATAGGAGAGATCCGGGCTTTTGCACAAAGACTGGAGGTAGCCAGGTTGCTTGACGAGGGGTATACCTATCCCCAGATCGCCCAGCAGACGGGGGCCAGTACCGCTACCATCAGCAGGGTGAAGAAGTATCTTGAATATGGGGCAGATGGTTACAGGACGGTTCTTCAGAGGATCAAGGAAGACTAAACCACCATACTGGCCCTTTAACAGATTACAGTAACCAGGGAACCTTAAGCCGCCACATTTTATGTGGTGGCTTGTTTTTTAAGGAGGGGCCTGAATGAATAACCCTCATTGCAGTGGTAAAGACATTATATTATGTCATTCATACGAGGAGATCCTGGGAGTTTTCAGAGATCAACTGTGTTATTCAGTGAATAATGTCTGTATTATCCCTATAGGAGCGCAAGGCGCGGGTAAATCGACCCTCGGAAAATACCTTCTTTCCCATTTACCAGAAACAGTTGTTATCAGCCTGGATGATCTTCGGCTTGAAATGTACGAGGAATGCCACCTGGGGGAGAAGGCGGATTATACAAGTCTGGAAGGATTCCTGGACAGTCACCGCGAGAACATTGTAAGGAAACGGGCTCTTGAGATCTTCAGATCCGGTACTTTCCGGGTAAGATATATCGACAAGATGAACCTCACTTCACGTTCAAGAAAACCCTTTATATTGGAAGAGAATGTCAATATAGCCGTTCTTTTTGATGTTCCCCTTGAAATTCTTCTGCTCATGCACGGAAAAAGAACGGATAAAAGTGCCGTAATAGAGGAGAGTTTCGTAAAAAGAAGCTTTTATTCCCTGGAGTTGCCCATTGAAAAGGAGTTTGATCTGGTAATACGTTACATACCGGACCTTGCTGTATTGAAAGAAGGGGAATAGCATGCTGCGGGTCTTTGTCATTATCATAATCATTTATGTTTCTTTATCGGGGATTGTCTTTCTGTTCCAGGACAGGCTGATCTTTCAGCCCTGGAAAGAAATGTCCCTTTATCCTTCTGATATAGGGCTGTCTTTTGAAGAGGTGGAGCTTGAATGTAGTGATGGAACGAGGATATCGGGATGGTTCCTCCCTCATGATAAGGAAAAGGGGGTTTTCCTCTTTTTTCATGGCAATGCCGGGAACATGTCCCACAGGATGGATACACTGGAGCTTTTCCATGATCTTGGCATGTCAGTACTTATAATTGATTACAGGGGATATGGAAATAGCCGGGGTAAACCGTCTGAACAGGGATTATACCAGGATGGGATAGCCGCATGGGAACACCTGGTCAGGACCCGGGGTGTGGACCCTTCCAGGATAATCCTCTTCGGGAGGTCCCTGGGTGGGGCGGTTGCTGCTCATGTGGCCTCCATCTCAACCGCCGGTGGGCTGATCCTCGAATCCACATTTACATCTGCCGGGGACCTTGGCAGGGAGGTATTCCCTTTTTTGCCGGTGAGGCAGCTGCTTAGACATAAATTCGACATCCTTTCGAGGATCCGGTCCGTTACTTTTCCTGTTATGGTCATACATAGCAGGGAGGATGACATTATCCCTTTCAAGCTTGGTAAAAGGCTTTATGACCTGATAAATTCTCCGGACAAGATGATCCTTGTTATAAGGGGTGATCATAATACCGGTTTCTGGGAAAGCAGGGAAATTTACATTGAAGGGTTGAACCATTTTCTGGAAAAAGTACTCGGAGGTTATTCTGATGGAAAATAGATCGTCTCCTTTACACCCTTCTTACCTGGAGCTGAATGACAGGGGGCGACTTCTTCCCAGGGTCGATAAGGCCAGATATTTGCTTTCCTCCTGTATGTTGTGTCCTCATAAATGCGGGGTAAACAGGCTTGAAGGTGAAAGAGGTTTCTGTGCTACTGGTTCCAGGGCAAGGATCGCAAGTTACGGCCCTCATTTCGGCGAGGAGGCCCCTATCAGCGGGATCCATGGTTCCGGGACCATCTTTTTCGGCGGATGTAACATGAAATGCAGGTTCTGCCAGAACTATGATATCAGCCAGGGGCAAAAGGGGATGGAAGTTGACGGATCGGAGCTTGCAGAGATAATGCTCGCTTTACAGAAAAAAGGCTGTCATAACATTAACCTTGTGACCCCTTCCCATGTCGTCCCCCAGATACTTGAAGCCCTGTACCTTGCCGTCAGTGATGGACTTGCCATCCCTATCGTGTTCAATACCGGCGGGTATGATTCCCTGGATACTCTTTCCCTTCTTGATGAGGTGATAGATATATATATGCCGGATATGAAATATGCAAGCCCTGCTCATGGAATGAAGTATTCAGGGATACAGAATTACCCTCATTTCAACAGGATAGCGGTCAGGGAAATGTACAGGCAGGTGGGGGGGCTTGTCCTGGATGAACATGGCATAGCCCGGCGAGGCCTTCTGGTCCGTCATCTGGTTCTTCCCTCTGGCATCTCGGGAGGTCGGGAGATCTTCCGATTCCTCGCTCTTGAAATATCCCCGGATACCTTCATCAATATCATGGATCAGTATTTCCCCTGTTATCGAGCGGATGAGTTCCCGGAGATCAACAGGCGGATCTTGCGAAAAGAATACCGGAAGTCTGTTGATGAAGCTCAAAGGGAGGGCCTGGAGAGGATTTTTCAGGGGTAAGGGGTATACTGATCAAACACAAAGATCCCTATAGGGTTATTCTTAATATGCTATTGAAAAGGCATTTAGGGTATGTTAGCATTGCTTCTGGATCTTGTAAGAGCCTCCGATCCTCTTCGCCTAAGGGGCCCCCTATGGGGAAGAGGACAAAGGGTATTCCCGGAAACAGGGATGCCTCCCGTGCTTGGAAAGGAGAGCTTGTGAATTCACCTTTCCCGGTCTTCCAGGAGATTCTTATGATTCCCGATCATTTTTCAAGGAGGATTGTGGAATGAAAAAGAACAGGAAATGGTTGCTGCTTGGCATTGCAGTTATTCTTGCAGGTTCTCTCCTGGCATCCATAGCTATCGCCTCGACTCCCTATCTTCGAATGGCCACCACCACCAGTACTGATAACACCGGCCTTCTGGATTATCTTGCCCCGCTATTCCAGGAAGATACGGGCATCGAGCTTCAATGGGTGGCTGTTGGTACCGGCAAGGCCCTGGAACTTGGCAAGAACTGTGATGTGGATATCCTGATGGTCCATGCCCCTGATTCTGAAAAGCAGTTTGTCCGGGACGGCTATGGAGTGAACCGCAGGGAGATCATGTACAATGATTTTGTCATCATCGGACCGGCAAAAGATCCGGCGGGGATCACGGGAAAAACTATCGGGGGGGCTCTTGAGGTCATTATGGACAACAAAGCGCCCTTCGCCAGCAGGGGAGATAATTCGGGTACCCATAAGAAGGAACTCTCCCTGTGGACCGGCTCAGGCCTGCAGGTACCGGACAAGGAGAGCTGGTACATCCAGACTGGTCAGGGTATGATCAATACCATCAACATTGCGGCAGAACGGGATGCCTATACTATGACCGACAGGGGAACCTTTATCAAATACGAAGCGGATCACAAAGGTAACCCGCCGCTGATCATCCTTGTCGAAGGGGACGAGCTGCTTTTGAACCAGTACAGCGTTATGGCTGTTAACCCGATACGTTGCGATAATGTCAGGTATGACCTGGCAGTTAAATTCATCAACTGGATCACATCTGATAAGGTACAGAAAGCTATAGCCGATTTCAAGCTTCTCGATAAACAGCTTTTTACCCCCAACGCCCGATAGCCTCTAAAGCAGGTACGGAGTAATTTTCTCAGGCAATGAAGGAGCATCCCGGTTCTTGAGGAGATGCTCTTTATTTTCTTTCAGGATCAGGGGAGGTCCTAATGGGGTATATTTCAGAAGGTTTCCTGACTGCATTGTCACTCCTCTTCAGCGGACATGAAGAGACTTATTCCGCTATTCTCACCACCCTGAGGGTTTCATCTCTTTCCATGTTCATCACCCTTTTTGTGGGGATACCCCTTGGGTTTTTCCTCGGCACTTCCAGCTTCAGAGGGAAACAGGCGGTCAGGGCTGTTGTGGATACCCTTCTGGCACTCCCTACCGTGGTGGTAGGACTTCTGGTTTATGCATTCATATCAAGAAGAGGTCCCCTTGGTGAACTGGGTCTTCTTTTTACTCTCAAGGGCATTGCCCTCGGTCAGTTCGTCCTGGGTCTTCCCATTGTTGTTGCCCTTACGGCTACGGCTGTGGAGGCACTGGACGAACAGGTTAAAATTACCCTGATGACCCTCGGTGCCAACAGAAAACAGGTCCTTTTGGGAACCCTTTATGAAGCCCGGTTCGCGGTCCTTGTGGCGGGTCTTACGGCATATGGAAGGATAATTTCCGAGGTGGGAGTCTCAATGATGCTGGGGGGGAACATCAAGTGGCATACCAGGACCATAACGACCACAATTGCACTTGAGACAGGAAAGGGACAATTCGCCATGGGGCTGGCTCTTGGCATGGTCCTCCTTGGTCTGGCTTTTGGAGTGAATATTCTTCTAAGCGGATTCAAAAGGAAGGCAACAAGATGAAGGCCATCTACGAGATAAGAGAACTGGAACATTATTATTCAGGCAGAAAGGTGCTTCAGATACCGGAAATGGAGATCCGGCAGGGAGAGATCATGGGCATCCTAGGGCCTAACGGTAGCGGTAAGAGTACGTTAATGAGATTACTTGCTTTTCTCGAAAAACCTTCTCATGGGTATATCGGTTTCAAGGGAAAAAGGACAATTGAAATGGAGGGGCTTCGCAGAGAAGTGTCACTGCTTCTTCAGAATTCTTTTCTCCTTAAAAGGACTGTTTTCGATAATATAGCTTACGGGTTGCGCCTTAGGGATGTCCCCTCAGAGGAACTTTCCAGCAGGGTCCATGAAGCTCTTCTTTGGGTTGGCCTGGACCCGGATTCTTTCTGCAGGAGACAATGGTATGAACTCTCTGGAGGAGAGAGCCAGAGGATAGCTCTCGCTTCAAGACTTGCCATAAAACCTTCAGTGCTGATGCTGGATGAACCGACTGCCAGCGTGGACCTGAAAAGCGAGTTATTGATCAAGAAGGCTGTCCTGAGGGCAGAGAGAGAGTGGGGTACCACCCTTGTGCTGGTAAGCCATGACTATACCTGGCTTCAGAGCATTTGCGACAGAACAGTATCAATGAACCTTGGCGAGGTGATCACGGAAGGCCATGTCAATTCTTTTACAGGTCCGTGGGCTGAATGTGATGAAGAAGGCCTGTGGGTCATGGATCTTGCCGATGACCAGCAGGTATATGCCCTTTCATATGGAGAGAATTCAGGAACAGCTGTTCTTTCACCCTCTGACCTCATTCTGGCCATGTCTCCTCCCGAAAGGCTCTCTTCAAGGAACTGCCTGAAAGGCACAGTTGAAAAGATGTTCTATGACAGGATCTCCCAGGGCATCATGGTAACAGTCAATATATCGTCTATAACCCTATCAGCCAGGGTTACCAGGGGTTCTGTGCAGTCCATGGGAATAGAGCCGGGAAGGGAAGTATGGGTTCTTTTCAAGGCTTCGTCTTTTCAGTGGGTCTGAGTTTCCCTCTCTCAATGTTTCTCCAATGTAGAAGCAAAAGGGAAGGCCTTTTTGAAGGCCTTCCCTTTTTTATTTATCCGGATACTAGGGTTTTTCTTTTTTCGGCCTGTGAACAAGAACATCGCATGGAGCGTGTCGAACCACCTTGGCTGCCACACTTCCAAGGAGGAACTCCTCGATGTCGCTCATCCCTCGGTGGCCGATGAAAATAAGCTCATACTTGTCCTCTTCCGCTTTACGGACTATCTCCTGGTAAGGGCTTCCTGTCTTGATGATAAGGTTGTGTGCCAGAGAAGCTGTTTGACTATCCTCCAGGGCCTCTTTGATAAGCTCCAGGATATCCTCCTTGATCTTTTTTTCGTCAAACCCTTTTGCATATTCCTTCATTCTGGGCACCATCTGATCCCTGAATTCAAGGACGTGGATGAAATCCAGTTGGTTCACACCAAGATCCTTTGCATGTTTAAATGCAAAGGCCGCGGTTTTCCTGGAGATCTCGCTCAGGTCAATAGCTACCAAGGCCTTTTTCATAAGTATCGACTCCCCCCGAAAGGTTCTCTCCATAGAGGGTTATTCTTCCCTGGGCCTGTGTACCAGCACATCACAAGGTGCATACCGGACTACTTTTGCCGCAACGCTCCCGATGAAGAACCTTTCCAGGTTGCTCAGTCCCCTGTGTCCGATCAGGATCAGCTCATATTTGTTCTTTTCTGCGGTTTCCACTATTTCCGCATAAGGAGTACCACCGGTCATGATAAGCTCGTAGGGTACTGAATCGATACCTGAATCCGCTTTCCCTTCAAGCACTATTCTTTCCATTTCCTGGTGGACCTTTTCCTCGTCAAGATGGGCAGAATAATCCACATAGCCGGGTACGGTCATATCCTTGTATGTCATTACATGAATGAAATCAAGATGGTCAATGCCGATCTGTTTAGCGTACCGGAAAGAATAACTTATCAGGGACTTGCTGATATCGCTCTGGTCAATAGCTACAAGTGCCTTTTTCATAAGGGACCCCCCTTTCTTCTAATGACATGTTAATTATACATCATTTGAGCCATAGATTGCATCAGAGAATACAATAATGGGCATGAGCTATTGACAATAATAAGAATTTAAGTACAATAATACCTAAATAAGAGGAGGGTGCCTAATGAATTCTGTAATATCCATTTCGGAAGCAGCCTCTATTGCCATACATGGCATGGAATTATTGGCCCTAAATAACAGGAAAATGAACGTTAAGGAAATGGCGGAAGTGTTCCGTGTATCGGAGGCCCATCTTGCCAAGGTATTTCAAAGGCTTGCGAGATCAGGTCTTGTTATATCCACCAGGGGACCAGGGGGAGGTTTTTCCCTTACAAGAGAACCTTCGCAGATAACCCTCTATGACATATACAGGAGCATCGAGGGAGAACGGGAGGCTGAAGCATGTATCCTCCGTACTTCGACCTGTCCTTTCGGTAATTGTATTTTCGGGGGTCTTCTCAAGGAAATAACTGACAGATTCATAACTTATCTCAAGGGGCATACCCTTGAAGATATCTCCAGGGAGTGAAGGTTCTTGACTGGTAGAGTAAGGAGAAAGATCATTCGTATAGACGAAACCAGGTGTAACGGATGCGGAAAATGTGTTGATGCATGTCATGAAGGAGCCCTCAACATGGTTAACGGAAAGGCCAGGCTTGTAAGTGACGTATATTGTGATGGCCTTGGAGACTGTATAGGAGAATGTCCCCAGGGGGCTATATCCTTTGAGACCAGGGAAACTGAGCCATACGATGAAAAGCTTGTGAAAGAGCTTCTTGATCGTAGAGACAATGAGAAGGCCCAAAAGGCAGGATGCCCCGGTAGTATTGCAAGCCACCTTGCAAAGGGACCTCTAACTGAGCGATCCTCAGATCCTGGGATCGAAAAGGGTACAGTAGTCTCGGAATTGAATAACTGGCCTGTCCAGCTAAGGCTTATCCCTGTGAATGCACCCTATCTCCCTGGTGCGGAACTTATTGTTGCGGCAGACTGCACCGCCTTCGCACATGGCGATTTTCACAGGACCTTCCTGAAGGGGTCTCGCAAGGTGTGCCTCATCGGTTGTCCTAAACTTGATGATAAGGAAAATTACATTAACAAACTTTCAGAGATTATCAGATCGAATTCACCTTGCTCTATCACAGTAGTGATTATGGAAGTGCCCTGCTGTTCAGCCATGGTAAGGATCGTGGAAAAAGCCATAGAGGCCGCAGGACAGGATATGGACCTGACACTTGTAAGGATAGGAATTAAGGGCGATAAACTTGAAGAAGAGACCCTACGATACAGGCATAAAATGCAGAAAATGTCTTTAGCCGAACAGGTGGAGGGTCCTGTGCAAGATCAGGATGGTTAGGAATGTTCAACATCATTGTAACAACCCGGATAAAGAAAGGCTTTAAGTTTATGATGTCCGCCTGTGTTAACTATAATGCGCAAGGTAATACAGGGACCTTATGATCTTCAGGAGGTGTAGATTTGTTGGGGAGTGAGAAAAAAGAAAATGATCTTGTTGGAAAGATATTTTCCATTGCTGAACTTGTGGCTTTCCAGAAGGATTCGGTAGTCAGCCGAACCCTGATAGAAGAGAAAAGCGGCACCGTTACGATCTTTGCATTTGATAAGGGCCAGGGTCTGAGCGAACATACTGCTCCCTATCATGCTCTTGTTCAGGTCCTTGAAGGAAGGGTTGTTGTCAATATTGGCGGTGAATCCCATGAAATAGAAGGAGGCAGGTCGATAATAATGCCGGCGGGTGTGCCCCATTCAATGAAAGCAGTGGATCCCTTCAAGATGATGCTGACAATGATAAGGAATTAGATAATTATTTAAGCCCGGCCTGAAAGCCGGGCTTTTTCTACCTCTTCAACCTGGAGAGGATGGAGTCTATGAAAAATCACCCGGTACAGGGTTTTTCCTTTTTTTCAGGTTCCTCATCTCTCAGGGTTTTTCCCGTAGGTGAAGCCATATTCGGGTCTTGTGCCTTTCTTTTCAACATATTCTACCTCCTATACCCCTTAAGGGTATATATAGAATACCCTCAGGGGCAGATTATGTCAAATCGGAGGGTTCCCCTGTTAGAAGATGATATTATTGATCCTGTTATTCAACTCTGGTAAAGAAAGGAAAGGGTCCGTATGGCCATGGTGGAGATAGGGGATCTGAAGGAAATTGTACTTAGAGCCTCGAAATTAATGACCAGGGAGGACATGCCCCGTATCGCAAGGCAAAGATCCTTTACTGACTATACTACCGCTACTGATATTGCGGTGGAAGATCAGATCAGAAAAGAGCTGAAAGAACGATATCCCTCAAGTCTCCTTGTAGCTGAAGAGTCTTCCAGCCTAGAATATGGAGAGGACTGGGCCAGATCGGCCTTTGTTCTGGATCCGATCGACGGGACCATCAATTTTTTCCACCATCTCGGGACATCTGCTGTTTCGCTGGCTTATGTGGAAAATGGAGAGGTCCTTCACGGAATAATATATGACCCTTACAGGGAAGAGCTTTTTTCTGCCACCAGGGGTGAAGGTGCTTACATGAACGGACATGCTGTAAAGACCTCCCTGACCTGTGACCTGGGAAACAGCCTGGTGGGTTTCGGGACATCACCCTACAGCAAAGAAAAGGGTCTTGAAATGCTGAGGGTGGCAGCCGATGTCTATTTAAATTGCCAGGATCTTCGCAGGTTAGGTGCAGCTGCTATTGATCTGGCCTACGTGGCATGTGGCAGGCTGGATGCTTTTTTCGAAAAAGATCTCAAGCCCTGGGATTTTTACGCCGGAATGCTGATCATTTCAGAAGCAGGGGGTATCATTTCAGATTGGGAAGGTCTTCCTGTGAGGGGTCTTGAAAAACAGGATATCCTGGCGGCCAGCCCGGCCCTTCACAAAAAAATGCTTTCCCTCCTTGAAGGATATACCGGGAAGGGCCATTTCTCTGAAATTTAAGGATATAATATTACCTTGAAAATATTATTAACCAGGAGGAAATGACCATGTCTGAGGGCAAGACCAATACTCATGTACAATTTGAGACCAATATGGGCAATTTTGAAATAGAGCTTTTTGAAGATAAAGCTCCCATCACAACGGGGAATTTTCTCGAGTTGGTGAATAAGGGGTTTTATGACGGATTGATCTTCCACAGGGTGATAGATGGTTTCATGATCCAGGGAGGATGTCCTTATGGTAAAGGGACGGGGGGGCCAGGCTATACCATATCTGACGAATTTCACCCCCAATTGAAACATGATTCTGAAGGTGTTCTATCGATGGCCAATGCAGGCCCCAATACGGGAGGGTCCCAGTTTTTCATTACCCTTGTCAAGACCCCATGGCTTGACAATCACCATTCGGTTTTCGGGAAAGTAGTCAGCGGTATGGAGGTTGTACGCACCATCGGAAAGGTCAGGACCTCCTTTGGTGATAAACCTGAGGCAGACGTCACGATCAACAGGATCAGTGTCATAGGATAAGGACCCGCTTTCGATCTTTCATGATGAAACGCTCCTTTATCAACCAGGTCTGTACCAGGATGCTATAATTAGAAAATAATTTAACATGAGCTGAATGATCCTGGATTGAGGGTATCAAAATCGGATTAACTGTCTCTTTTTCCTGAACAGGGGTGTTCCTGGCAGTGAAGGAAGAAAATGATCTTAACACTTGTATAAGCCTGAAAGATCTCAAGCTGACCGACCTGATCGACCCTGAAGACCTTCAGGGTCTTCAGGACTGTTTTGCTGTAAGTAACAACCTGGCTTCCATAATTCTCGACCCTTCAGGGAAGCCTGTTACAAGGAGCAGTAACTACTCCGAATTCTGCAGAATAGTGCGTTCTTCCTCTCTTGGAAGCCAATGCTGCAGAAAGGTGGAAACGGATCTCTGCAGAACGAACAGGCAACAGGGTCCCATGATCCTTCCTTGCAAGAATGTTCCCGCCATCCTTGAAGGAGTTGTTCCCATCGTTGTGAAGGGGCATCTTATAGCGAGCTGGAGTATAGGCCAGGTGGTGAGTTCTGACCTGGATGAGGAGGCTATTCTGCAGTTTGCGAGGGATATCCATGTAGAGGAAGAGGAATTGGTGGCAGCAGCCCGGAAGCTCAGGAAAATGAGCAGTGAAGAATTCAGAAAGGCCCTGAAATTCCTCGAACTTCTTTCTCTGCAGGTTTCATTGCTGGCGGTACAGAACCTTGAACAGAAAAAACTCATCCAGGAAAGGGATAACGCCCAGATAGCGCTCGGAAAGAGCGAACAGCGTCTGGATCTTGCCCTGAGCAGTGCAGACCTGGGTATGTGGGATTGGAATATCCAGACAGGAGAGCTTGTGGTCAACGCCAGATGGGCCGAAATGATAGAGTACCGTCCGGATGAGATTGAACCGCAGTTCAATATGTGGCAGAAACTCGTTCATCCCGAAGATGCACAGGAGGTCATGCAGACACTATATGCCCACCTGAACGGCGAGACACCCTTTTTCCGCTGTCAATACAGAATGAGGACCAGGCTGGATAAATGGAAATGGATCCTTGATTCAGGAAGGATAGTCGAATGGGACCTGGAAGGAGAACCTCTCCGTGCGGTAGGTACCCATATGGATATAAGCGAACAGAAAAGGGCGGAGAAGGAACTTAACGTCAAATCCGAAGAGCAGGATATCCTGCTTGATAACATCGACATCCAGATATGGTACATGAAAGATCCTGAACACTATGGAATATTGAACCAGGCCCATGCTGATTTTCTGGGATTGACCAAGAAAGATATCGAGGGAAGAAGCATTTGTGATATAGATCCTGAAAAGGGGCAGCTCTTCCTGAAGAACAATCAATGGGTCATGGAAAACCGTCGCCAGATGAAAACCGAAGAATGGATGAAGGATCACCAGGGTAATGAAAAACTTTTCGCAGTTACACGGACACCGAAGTTCGGTACTGATGGCCAGCTGGAATACGTGATCTGTACTGCTTCGGATATTACTGAACGCAGGGAGTACGAGAGGAAGCTCGCCTATATGGCTGTCCATGACCCTCTTACAGGTGCTTACAACAGACACTCTCTGGACCAGCTTCTCCGAAGGGAAGCAGGCAGGTCGAAAAGGTACAATCATACCATCGAATTCCTTATGATCGACATCAACCGTTTCAAAGAGATAAACGACAAGTTCGGTCATCAGACCGGAGACAAGGTCCTTCAGGAAGTGGCGACCCTTCTGCAGACTGCAGTGAGGGAGTGTGACCTGGTAGTTCGCTATGGAGGTGATGAATTCCTGATCGTCCTTCCGGAAACAAGCGGGCAGACTTCTACCCTGAAAGAACGGATCAACCGGGCTATTTACAGTTGGAACCAGGAAAACAACATCCTGACCTTCCCCCTTTCCCTTTCCATCGGATGTGCCCATTGGGACCCCGAAAGCCCTCATTCGGTGGAGGATATCCTGGCGGAAGCTGATAAGATGATGTACCAGGAAAAAAACGCCCAGCGGTCGGAAGAGAAACCCTATATGAGACTTGTCCATGACACTGATAAACTTGGTACGTACCGGAGGATAGTCCCCCCCCAGTCCCATAACAACTGAGAGACCGGATCCGCAATTGGCAAACACGGATGAAATGTTCAAGGACGCCTTGGCAGGCGT
>JAFGMB010000175.1 GCA_016927765.1 Synergistales bacterium | reverse complement strand
TCCTGCTTATGAAATGCAAAGAGCTGCATAATAAATTTCAGGGTTGATTCAAGACGATATCTACAAAAGCTGAAGTAACCTGCAAAAGCGGCTGGAATTGATCATCAGAAATACCTTGAAATAAGCAGGTTGATCATTAAGGAATTAATACAGAGTCCATTAAAACAGTTATAATCTTGAAATAGCTGTTTCACCTTACCGGGAGGGTCTGCCTTGAATTACATCTCTTCACTGATGGAAAACCATATTTTCCTTATGAGCCTTGCGGTGGTATCGGGCCTCGCCCTGGGGAACATCAAGATCCGGAGCATAGGCCTTGGAACTTCCGGCGCCCTGTTCACCGGACTGGCCCTTGGCCTGGCAGGGTATAGCGTCCCCTCTTCATTTTTCTACTGGAACCTGGTGATCTTCGTCGTGGCAGTGGGGCTTCTCTCCTCCGAAGACATAGTGAGAGTGGTAAAGATCTACGGGGCCAGGTTCGTTCTGCTGGGAATGGCCGTCACTGCTGTGGGTGCAGGGGTAACCTTTCTTTTCGGGAGGTTCTTCCCCGGACTTGACAGCCTTATGCTTGCCGGTTCATACACGGGGGCACTTACAAGCTCGCCCGGGCTTGGAGCCGCCCTGGAAGCCACGGCGGGTAACCCCCTGGTCACTATAGGCTACACCATTGCCTATCCCTTCGGTGTCATAGCGGTGGTTATGTTCGTACAGCTTGCACCGGCCATTTTCGGGATAGACCTCAAAAAAGAGCTTGAGGAACTGAAGGAAGATAAGGCGCGTCACAGAAAAGCTGATAAAAGGACTGAAAAACCCTCCGTTCCCTTTGCCCTTATCTCCTTCGTTTTCTGCATCGTGGTGGGTGTTGCCTTCGGGAAGCTTTCAGTGAACCTTCCGGGGCTGGGCCCCTTATCCCTGGGAACCACAGGGGGGGCTCTGATAGTGGCCCTGATTTTCGGTGCCCTGGGTAACCTGGGCCCCATGCCCATGAGGATGGATAAAAAGACCCTTTCCGCCCTGAGATCCCTTTCCCTTGCCTATTTCCTAGCTGTGGTAGGTCTCGGGGCAGGACCGAAGGTCCTGGAGGCATTGGCTGGGAATGGCTTCGCCATCATGGGCATTGGCTTCTGCGCGGCTCTTGTGGCGGAACTGGTGGGTTTTTTCCTGGGAAGGTATGTCTTCCGGATCAACTGGATACTGCTGGCCGGGGCGATCTGCGGGGCCATGACGAGCACGCCGGGGCTCGGGGCTGCAATAGATGCCACCGGCGGGGAAGAATGCGGCGCGGGGTACGGTGCGACCTACCCCATCGCACTGGTTTGCATGGTGATGTTCACCAAGCTGCTGGCAACGGTGATGTGAGGATCAAACCCTGAAAGCTTTTTTCACCACGGAGGCATCCCATTCTGGATCGCCGATTTTCGATTTTGGATTACAAGAAACAACCAAAACTCAAAACAAAGCCTACTGCAGAGGCTCTTCATGGATAAGGGCAAGACCGGAAGTCAAAATCGATCGACCGCAGGGACTCTTCGAGTCCACGCAGAGGGCTCTACGAGCCAACGCAGAGAAACAGCATTCCCGCTGGATACAGCAAATACCTTCATAAATGGGGTTAAGGCGCATCTATGGACGCACCCTGCTGGAAAATATTGAAACCCCTTCTGGAGGGGATGGTTACCAGGGAAGCAATCCTTCGATGTAGCGTGGGGCAATATTTTCAATGGTATATTCCATGGCCCTGTTTCTTGCCTCTTCGAGTTTCTGTTGATCAGGGTATGTGAGAACATGGATGATGACATCTCTCAAACCGGCAACATCATCCATTTCGACGAGACTCCCGTACCTGCCCCCATCAAGGATCTCCCCCGGCCCACCGGGACAGTTGGTACTGATAACAGGTACTCTACAGGCCATTGCTTCCACCAGTACATTCCCGAAGCCCTCCCAATTCGATGTAAGGACAAAGACATCAGCATTGTGATAGAAGGGATAGGGGTTATCCTGGAAACCCGGGAAATCGATGAAATCTTCGACTTTCTTCGATCGGGCAAATTCCATCAACGATAGTTTTTCCCTGCCTTCCCCGAGGATCACCAGCCTTGCATTATCCACCCGCTCTTTAACCTCCGCAAAAGCCGCTATCAACATTCTGTGGTTCTTAAGCCTGTGCAGGCGTCCAACAGAAAGGATGGTCCGGAAGGACCTGTCAGATAACCAGGGGTGTGGTACTGTCTCCGAGAAAAGCTTATTAATATTCCGTGGCAGCACGGGATTGCCGAGGACAGCGATCTTGTTTTGCTCAACAATTCTATATTCCATAAGATGATCTCTTGTATCATTGGAGCCTGTAATGACCCTGTCAGCCTGTCTGTAAGTCAGGCGCATGAGGTTTACATCGAGAAAACGGGAGAGATAAGATCTGTTGTTCATGGCATCCAGCGTCGTGGCTTCA
Organism: Synergistales bacterium; assembly: GCA_016927765.1. Taxonomy (GTDB): domain Bacteria; phylum Synergistota; class Synergistia; order Synergistales; family JAFGMB01; genus JAFGMB01. The sequence continues at coordinate 3,818 of JAFGMB010000175.1, read as the reverse complement.
CAAAAGATCATGGTGGGTATATCCACAAAATAACTGGTCAGGCCTGCCAGGGTATTGGTCTTTCTGAGGACGGACAGCAGCAGATCCGGCTTCTGGTCTTTCAGGGTTCTATGGAGCTTAAAAAACCCCCATCGACTACTGGATAAACCAAGGTCGATAATTTCCACTCCTCCTGAAACCTGGGACCGGTAAGGCCCTGTCTCCTTGAAGGCAACCAGTTTGACCTTCATGCCTTCATCCAGATAGTAATTCGCGAGATTCACAGCAACTCGCTCCGCACCACCCGGATCAAATGAAGGGGTGACAACACAAATACTCCGGCCTTTGAACATCAAAGATCAATCCCTTGGGAAACCTGAAATCTAATGCCGCACATTTCCTTTTCTCCCAGCTGAAAGCTGAAATGAGTAGAATTCAATACAAAAACCTCCGAAGGAACACATTTCTTTTTCCAGGAAATTGTCATATCACCCCCACAGAAGGAAACCCTTCCATTTTTCAACGGATATGTCCCCTTAAGATCCTTTTTGTTCTATTTGCGAAAAAACAAAGGTTGACCACAAGTCCAGGACAATAAAGCAGAGAGATCTTGTCTATCCAAAGGTAGACATTTCTTCTGGAAAAGGAGGGTATCCTCAGAGGTCTTATGGCTTCCCTGATCCTGGGGTGCCTGGATATTCTCAAGACTGTGGACCTGCTGCAGTTGCTCTTCAGCAGTAAAAATATGTTCTCCACATATTTTTTGGGGACAAGATATCGCGACAGGGCCCTGCAAATACGAGGATCGGCACCCTGTCTTGTGAAGTAATAATAAACCCTCCGGTGGGCGCCTATGCTGCTGAATATATTCAGACTATATCGCCTGGTGGCGGAATCATCGCGGCGAACATAAAAGCTCAGAGACTCAGGGATGCAGTCAACAGCCTCTGCATGAAAAAGACATTTCAGAATGAACTCCTGGTCCTGTCCATGGCTGCATCCGGGAGTAAAGCGCGGCCCCCGCTCTTCGATAAATTCCCTTTTACAGATAAAGCTGCTGGTCCATATGTGGCACTTTCCTTTCAGTTTCGCCTCAAGGATAGTCTGTCCTTTATTGAGCCCTTCTATATATTGACCTCGCCTGGAATAGGGCTGGGTCACCTTTCCGTCGCTTCGGACCTTATCAAACCCGAAATAGAGCATGTCCGGTGAGTGGGCCATGGCTGCCTGACAGGTCTGTTCCACAAGGGTTTCATGAACAAGATCATCTGCGTCAAGGAAAAGGATATATCTTCCTCCCGCCTCTTTCATGCCCCTGTTCCTTGCCCTGCTGACCCCTCCATTCTCCTGGTCCAGAACTTTGATATTCGCAAGTTCCGTCAGTGAAAGGAAATCACTCACATAATGCATGCTGGCGTCAGTGGAACCGTCATTTACGATAATGACCTCGAAGTCCTTTGAGGTCTGTTTTTCGAGGGATCCAAGAGTTTCAATGATGTAACGGCCCACGTTATAAACAGGAATTATAACGGACAGGAAGGGGGTACTTTCGTTGCCGGATACTCCATATTCTTTCATCAGACCTATACTCCTATGCAATGGCTCAACAAAGTCGGAACGAAGGAAACAGCTGCGCCGGGTATCGTAATGGTACATCCGCGGAAAACAAATTACATTTAAGACAAGTTGCCTCTTCGGCTCCATTGATTGTACTTCCCCAGGGGGCATAGTACCAAATATGGTTTCCTCAAAAATCACATTTCCAGGTTTTCCATACCTGAAAGGTATGAAAAAAGCGCGTGGGACCTCCACGCGCGAGATTTGGTCTATAGCATATAGAATTTCAACCTAATCCAGGAAATCGCGAAGCTTTTTGCTGCGGCTCGGGTGTCGTAACTTGCGCAGGGCCTTGGCCTCGATCTGCCTTATTCGTTCACGGGTGACCCCAAAGCGTTTGCCCACTTCCTCGAGAGTGTAGGATCTGCCGTCCTCAAGACCGAACCTGAAATAAAGGACGTCCCTTTCCCTTTCGGAGAGGGCTTCGAGCATTTCCTCGATCTGTTCCCTGAGAAGGTGCCCCGCCGCCGATTCCTCGGGGCTCGGCATGTCCCTGTCCTCTATAAAATCCCCCAGCTGACTGTCCTCTTCCTCTCCTATGGGAGTTTCCAGGGAAACGGGAAGCTGGGCTATCCTGCGGATATCCTCCACCTTGCCTTCCTCTATCTCCATCTCCATGGCTATTTCTTCATCGGTGGGTTCCCGGCCCAGCCTCTGAACAAGCTGGCGGGATATGCGCACCATCTTGTTGATGGTCTCCACCATGTGAACAGGCACCCTTATGGTCCTTGCCTGGTCGGCTATAGCCCTGGTTATGGCCTGCCGGATCCACCAGGTTGCGTAGGTGCTGAACTTGAAGCCCTTGCGATAGTCGAATTTCTCCACCGCCCTGATAAGACCGAGGTTGCCTTCCTGGATAAGGTCAAGGAAGAGCATACCCCTGCCTATGTATTTCTTGGCTATGCTCACCACAAGCCTCAGGTTGGCATCCACTATCTTCTGCTTGGACTCACCGTCACCGGCCTCCACTCCCTTGGCCAGGACTATCTCCTCGTCAGGGGTCAGAAGGGGGACTTTACCTATCTCCCTGAGGTACATCCTTACAGGGTCGGTGAGAGGGATGTCATCAAGCTTCCCAAGCTCATCATCGGCAGATTCCACCAGGGATTCCTCTCCAGTGAACTCTTCTTCCACCTTGACCTCTTCAAGTACCTTGATGCCCAGTTCCATGAGGTTGGTTACTACGTTTTCGAGGATATCCGTACTCCAGAGCTCGATGGGGATGTATTTCTCGATGTCTTTCTGTGTTACGAAACCTTTTTCCCGACCTTCGTGAATGAGATCGCGGATCTTCTCCATGTAGCCGACAAGCTCTTCGCTGGAAAGCTCACTATCTTCCAGGTTGCGGGTATCTTTATCGTTCCTGATATCGTCTATGGGCACCAAAACCCCTCCATTACAGCTTAAGAAAAAATGCCCCTGAAATGCGCAAAGGGGGGAAACCTGAGATGGTAAGTAACGAAGTTGTATTACACCAGAAAACAGTAGGCTTGTATTTTACACCAAGGGTTGCGTTTTTGCAGCATTTATGTATCAGGGAAATTCCAGTGCAAGTTCATCGGATATATAAAGATGGAACGGGTCATTGCATATCGTTTATCCTGGCGGCCATGATGAAATCATTTTCGGAAAGGCCTTTGATGGCATGGGTGGTCAGAGTAAGGGTCACCCTGTTCCACTGGACCAGGATATCAGGGTGGTGCCCCTCTTCCTCGGCAAGAGCTGCAACTTTATCGAAAAATTCCCAGGAGCCCTTGAAATTTTTGAACTTATAAACCCTCCTGATAAAAGGCACTTCCGCCTCCACGTACTCCCAGTAAGGATTATCCTCCAGGTATGGCTGCACCTCCTGGCGGGTCAACGGAGGTATACCCCCTTCGCAGGGCACACATTTCTTATCCTTCAGATCCATGGTCAAAACCTCCCTTTCTCTATTCTTCCTCTCTTATCATGAGGCCGATAACATTTGGAAGATCCTGTTCAGGGGAAGGTCCCACTGACCTTCTTGTCTCGTCGAATTCCATTTCATAGAGGTACCTTGATATCTGGAGACTTGTAAGATCGTCAGTTTCAAAGGGGATAAAGAAACGGGTGTAGCCGAATTTTTCTGCAAAGAAAGGCATGGAGCTCAAATTCTGGGCAACAGAACGGATCCTGTCCGAGAGAAGGCTGATAAAGGCATCTTCATTGAATAGGGGGTTGACGCTTACCAGGATTATGGC
>JAFGMB010000174.1 GCA_016927765.1 Synergistales bacterium | reverse complement strand
GATGCCCTGGAAAAGAACGATTTCGATAGCTTCTACCAGAAAAACCTGGCATTTCACAACACTTACATAGATCTGTCCCAGAACCTGGATCTCATACAGATGGTCAGGATATTCAAGCAGAGACTATACGACTTCCCCAGGAAAAAGGGATTCGTCAAGGAGTGGGAGGTCGATTCAGTAGGGGAGCATCGCGAACTGGTGGATCTCCTTAAAAAAGGGGATTTCGATGGAGCGGGGAAATTCGTAAGGGATGTTCACTGGTCCTACGCCGTACAGGAAAGGTATATCAAGAAATATTACTTTGCCAGCTCCCAGGAACTTGATCATTCCGAAGAGGAGAGTGGATTTTGAAAAAAGGGGTAATTTTCAACATCAAGAAGTATTCCCTTCACGATGGACCCGGGATAAGGACTACCGTATTTTTTAAAGGATGTCCACTTTCATGCTGGTGGTGTCACAACCCGGAGGGAATAAAACCTGAGCCTGAACTGGTCTATCGCCGTAGCAGGTGTATTGAATGCGGTACATGTATTTCTGTATGCCCCGAAACCGCCATTTTCATGGCTTCGGAGGGAGGTATCAGGATCGACAGCGAAAGCTGCACATCCTGTGGTACATGTGCTCAAAGTTGTCCCACCAGGGCTTTGGAGATGATGGGAAGGGCCATATCTGTGAAGGAACTCATGAAGGAGATCCGAAAGGATATTCCTTTCTTTGACGATTCAGGAGGAGGGGTCACTTTTTCAGGGGGGGAACCTCTTGCCCAGCACGAATTCCTTGGGGCCATGCTGGAATCCTGCGGTCACGAGGGGATCCATCGGGCCGTTGATACCACCGGTTTTGCTCCCTTGAAGGTGCTCAGCGAGATAGCACCTCTCACGGACCTCTTTCTTTATGACCTTAAGGTAATGGACCCTGAAAAACATCTTAAATACACTGGAGTGGAGAATGAACTGATCCTCTCCAACCTGAAGTTCCTTTCAGCCACAGGTTCGAAGATAGCCATCAGGATACCTGTGATCCCTGAAGTCAACGACGATCCTGATAACATGGTAGCCACCGCCGAGTTCCTTCGCACCCTTGAAGGTCCTTTCGAGGTGAACCTGCTTCCCTATCATGACTTTGGAAAATCCAAGTATACCAACTTGAAGAGCGAATATAAATTGAAAGAGACTGTACCGCCAGGAAAGGCAAAAATGCTTCAGATCCAGGATGTTTTCTGCAGACACGGACTGAATGTGCAGATAGGAGGATGAGATCATGACCCCGAGAGTGGAAAAACTGAGAACCGAAAGCCTGAATACAAAGCCATCGGTCTCCATAGAAAGGGCACTGCTTGTAACGGAGTTTTACAGGGAGAACGCAGGAAAGTACTCAGCCCCGGTGATGAGGGCAATGAACTTCAAAAATCTCTGGGAGAAACAGGCCATCTATATAGGGGAGGGAGAACTCATAGTTGGTGAAAGAGGACCCCGCCCCAAGGCTGTTTCAACTTTCCCCGAGCTTAACCTGCATACTGCTGAGGATCTGAGGATACTGAATTCAAGGCCCATGACATCTTATGACGTGGATCCCTCAGATATCGATGTCTATGAAAGAGAAGTGGTTCCCTACTGGAGAGGACGGACCATGAGGGACCGCATATTCCGGGTGGTCCCGGAGGAATGGGAAAAGGCCTATTCTGCCGGTATGTTCACAGAGTTCATGGAACAGAGGGCGGCAGGGCACACCACCCTGGACGGGAGGATCTACGAAAAGGGAATGCTTGATTTCCAGGAAGAGATCCGGGAGTCCCTTTCCAGGCTGGATTACCTGAATGACCCGGAGGCCATCGATAAGGAAGAGGAGCTTAAGGCGATGCTCATCTCCTGCGAAGCGGCCATAATTTTTGCAAATCGCCATGCAGACCTTGCGGAGCAGATGGCGGAGGAGGAAAAGGATCCCGGGAGAAAGGAAGAACTCCTTAAGATAGCGGAAGTGTGCCGGTGGGTACCGACCCATGCCCCCAGGGATCTTCATGAAGCCCTCCAGATGTACTGGTTCGTCCACCTCGGCACCATAACCGAGCTCAACGGCTGGGATGCCATGAACCCGGGCCACCTGGACCAGCACATGGGCCCCTTTTACGATAAGGGTATCGAAGATGGCTCTATGACCAGGGATAAGGCCAGGGAGCTTCTTGAATGCTTCCTCATCAAGTTCAATAACCAGCCTGCTCCTCCCAAGGTGGGGGTAACCGCCCAGGAAAGCGGTACCTACAACGATTTCACCAACATCAACCTTGCAGGGCTGACAAGAGATGGAAGATCCGGGGTCAACGAGGTCTCCTACATCCTCCTGGAAGCCTTTGACGAGATCCATCTTCTCCAGCCCCAGGTCAATATCCAGGTTAGCCAGGTAACCCAGGATCATTTCCTTAAAAAAGCCTCCGAAGTGATCCGTAAGGGTTATGGGTATCCTTCTGTTTTCAACGCTGATGCTGTTGTGGCTGAGCAGGTCAGGGCGGGCAAGACGGTGGAGGATGCCAGAGGCGGCGGCTGCAGCGGATGCATCGAAACTGGATGTTTCGGCAAGGAGGCCTATATCCTCACAGGCTATCTGAATGTTCCAAAGATCTTTGAACTGGCCATGAATAACGGGATCGACCCTCTAACAGGGGAACAGATAGGTCTCAGGACCGGGGAACTGGATTCCTTTACCAGCTTCGAGGATCTGTATGATGCCTTTGAAAAACAGCTGGAATATATTGTGGATGTGAAGATCAGGGTTAACAACATAATAGAGAAGATGTACGGGAAGGAAGTGCCTGCCACCTTCCTCTCCGTGGTGATCCAGGACTGTATAAAGAACGGTAAGGACTACTACAATGGAGGACCCCGTTACAACACGAACTATATCCAGTGCTGCGGAATAGGGACCATAACTGACAGCCTTTCAGCCATAAAGAAACATGTCTTCGAGGAAGGTAAATTCAGTCTTCCGGAACTGAACGGATACCTGCTTTCAAATTTCGAGGGGAAGGAATATGTCAGGCAATACCTGTTCAACCATACGCCTTTCTACGGCAATGATGATGACTACGCCGACAGTATCATGCAGAGGGTATTCGCATCCCTGAACACTACCATAGAAGGCAAACCCAATACCAAGGGAAGCCAGTATTACCTGAACATGCTCTCCACCACCTGTCACATCTATTTCGGCAAAAAGCTCGGGGCTTCTGCCAATGGAAGGCTTGCGGGTATGCCCGAATCAGATGGTACCTCTCCGGAACACGGAGCAGACAGGAACGGCCCCACTGCAGTGGTCAAATCCCTGGGCAAAATGGACCAGGTCAAGACAGGAGGAACCCTCCTGAACCAGAAGTTCCTTCCTTCGGTACTGCAGGGAGATGAGGGTATACGCAAGTTCATGAACCTGATCCGGACCTATTTCAAGTTCAACGGACACCATGTGCAGTTCAACGTGGTTGGTGCAGATACCCTGAGAGATGCCCAGGCCAACCCCCAGAATTACAGGGACCTCCTGGTAAGGGTAGCCGGATACAGTGACTATTTCGTTGACCTTGACAGGGATCACCAGGAAGAGATCATCGCCAGGTCAGAGCAGATGCAGTTCTGATCCTCGAGACCCGTCAACCTGCCACGTAATTTACAGAACCTGATACTTATAGACCAGAAGGGCCTCCGGGGCATTTAGACCGGAGGCCCTTCTGGTGTTCATGGGGGTTTTGTAAAGGGGATTTACTTTATGCCTTAAAGTGTGAAAGTGTCTTCCTGAGTTTTTCTACAGTAGGGACATGACCGGCGAAGATCACTTTGCCGTCTACCGCCAGGGCCGGGATATGTACCATCCCGAACTTGTGGATTATATCCTCGGTCTCTGTCACTCTCTCAATGTCGAATTTCAACCCCAGGTCTGCCAGTGTGGTCTTAGTCATCTCCAATACCTTGTCAACATCCGGACATATCCTTCCTATCACCTGGACCTTCATATCTTCGCACCTCTTCCATATGAAATGTAACCAAATGTCCCTTGAGGGAAGAAAAGAAGTAAAAGCATTCTCTTCCTGTTAGCCAGATCTTAAACCCTGCTTAACCGGTGGAAAAGGTCTGAAAAGGAAAGTGGCATATCATGGCATAAAGGGCATTGTGTTTGTTGTACACATTCTTCGCAAATCTTATGTTTTCTTTCTTTTTCAATAGTTTTCAATATTAAATATGGACCCAGATCAAAGGCCTTCCTTGTCTATTAAGTGAATATGTGGTAATATACACACATATATTGGAGGTGAGGTTACCAGGATGAAAGACAATGTACAGAAAAAGAAGGCCAATATTCTCAAGGCTCTCGCCCATCCGGTGCGTATAGGAATAGTGGAAGCCCTAGAAAATGGCGAAATGTGCGTATGCGATATTGCTGAAAGGTTCCCCCTTGATCGGACCAGCATAAGCAAGCACCTGGCGCTGATGAAGAACCTGGATATCCTTGACGACCGCAGAGAGGGTCTTCATGTATATTACAGTGTCAGGATGAAATGTCTTCCAACTCTTCTTGAATGCATTGAAATGGTGACCCAGGGACGTGAACCGGAAGCATCGCTTCTGACCTGCACCTGTGGAGAGAAACCCGAAGCATAAACCCTTTTCAACACGGTATCTCCGTGGTTAGAGAGATTTAAAGGTTTTGAATAGGGGTTTTGATCTAAAATCCGCAATCTGAAATTGATACGGGAGTTGAAAATAATGAAGATACAGATCCTTGGAACAGGATGCGCCAAATGTAAAAAAATGGCAGAAATAGCGGAAAAGGCAGCCCGTGAACTTGGTTTGGATCATGAGATCGAAAAGATCACGGAAATAGTGGACATAATGCAGTTCGGCGTGATGACCACCCCCAGCCTTGCTGTTGACGGGAAGGTCCTGGTGGCAGGTAAGGTGCCCACAGAGGAAAAGATGAAGGAGCTCCTTTCCAGCTAAAATACAAGGTTCGTGGAATTGAGAGAACCTTTTTGCCCCCCGCTGGAAGGATGAGCATCGGGGGTTATTAAAAATTCAATAGGTGAAGAAAACTTCACTTAATGGAGGCTTAATGTCAGGATGGATGACAAAAAGAAATTCCTTTACATTTTTCTGTTCTTTGCCTTTTTCTATTTTCTTCCCGTGGATAGCTTGAGGATAAGCAATGCAGCCATAGAGGCCCTGGCCATGACCCATGAATATGCCAGGGAGCACGTTCTGTTATGCCTTGTGCCTGCCTTTTTCATTGCCGGGGCGATAAGCGTCTTCGTTAGCCAGCAGTCGGTTATGAAATACCTTGGAACAGGTGCAAAAAAGATAGTGGCCTATAGCGTTGCAGCTGTTTCGGGAACCATCCTTGCGGTTTGTTCCTGCACGGTCCTTCCCCTGTTCGCAGGTATCTACACCCGGGGCGCCGGCCTCGGCCCGGCTTCGGCTTTCCTGTATTCGGGTCCGGCCATCAATGTTCTTGCCATAATACTTACGGCCAGGGTCCTGGGATTGGAGATGGGCATTGCCAGGGCCGTCGGTGCCATTGCTTTCAGCGTTATTATCGGGGTATCCATGGCATTTATATTCCGCCATGAGGAGAGAAAGCGCCAGGCTGGTTTTGCAGTGATGGAGGAGGACGATTCTGGACGCCCACTGTGGAAAACCGTCTGGCATATGGCCAGCATGGTGGTATTCCTTGTGTTCGCCAACTGGGCTGTTCCAAAAATACCGGTGGGTTTCTGGGCCTCGGCATATTCGGCTAAATGGTATATAGCAGGAGCTGCTCTTGTGTCTGTGGCGGTTTCAACGGCTTTATGGTTCACGAAAGAAGAGAGGCAGGAATGGAGGGATTCTACCTGGGGTTATGCCCTCCAGGTACTTCCTCTTCTCTTTGGAGGTGTGCTGGTGGCAGGGTTCCTTCTTGGACGTCCTGGCCACGAGGCACTTATCCCGGGCCATTGGGTGGCTTCCCTTGTGGGTGGAAATTCCCTTTTCGCCAATTTCTTTGCCTCCCTCTCTGGTGCTTTCATGTATTTTGCCACACTTACGGAAGTTCCCATCCTGCAGGGTCTTCTGGGTGCGGGAATGGGCAAGGGACCAGCACTGGCCCTTCTGCTGGCTGGCCCTGCCCTGTCTCTTCCCAACATGCTGGTGATCAGAAGCGTGATAGGGACAAAAAAAACCCTGGTCTATATCAGCCTGGTGGTGGTGCTTTCCACAATGGCAGGCACCCTTTTCGGAGGGATCACAGGTTAAGAACTCAAGAGAGATAAAACCTTCGATCCTGGAGGAAGAAATTATGAAGTACAGATTGAAAAACCTTGGTTGCAGGGGATGCGCAGCCAGAATGGAAGAGGCCCTGGGAATCCTCCCGGGTGTGACAGGGGCTTCTGTTGATTTCGAAAGGTCCCTTCTGACCATCCATGGCGAGGAAGTGGATCGGG
>JAFGMB010000173.1 GCA_016927765.1 Synergistales bacterium | reverse complement strand
GCGTTCAAGATAAAGCACTTCGCTCTTCCCATGGTAGGAATTGGAATGCTGCTTGCAGTCTTCGGCAGGACCAAAAAACAGAAATACCTTGGAAATGGCCTGGTGGGTTTTGCCCTTCTCTTTCTCGGAATGACCCATATGGAAGGTGCCATGGAATTCATGAGGGATCGCCAGGATATTTTCCTCGCTTTCAGCCACCATCCTATACTTGGAGTCCTTGCCGGGACCGGACTTACTATGATGGTTCAATCAAGTTCGGCTACGGTAGGCCTGACAATAGTAATGGCGTCCCAGGGCCTGCTAGGCCTCGAGGCGGCGATACCCATCCTTTTCGGAGATAATATCGGTACTACCATCACTGCCATAATAGCTTCCCTGGGACTGGGGCGAACAGCAAAACAGGCGGCAGTATCACAATCTCTCTTCAAGATCATCGGTACACTGGTTTTCCTTATGCTCCTGCCAGTCTTCAGGAGTGTTGTACAGGCGACCTCAGGAGATATAGCCCGCCAGCTTGCAAACGCCCATACCCTTTTCAACGTGACAAATACATTACTTTTCCTCCCCTTTATTACCCCTTTTGCAAAGCTTGTGGAAAAAATAGTACCTTCCAGGGGAGAAATAGTAATGGCCGGGCCGTTGTTCCTTGACAAGAGGCTTATACAGGCCTCTCCGGCTGCAGCTGTGGATGCAGTAAGAAAAGAGCTCATACGTCTCGGGGGGCTTATCAGGGATATGATGCGATATGTCCATATCGCTTTTATTGAAGATGATCCCCATATGATACAACAGGTCAACCAGGTGGAGAAACTTGTGAATGAGTCTACCCATCAGATAGCCAGCTATTCTGCGGAAGTATTTCAGAAAAGCCTCTCCGAAGAGATATCAGTTGTCCTGTCGTCATATATTAACGGTCTTGGTGACATAGAGCGGATCGGAGATCATGCGCAGAACCTGATCGAACTCTTCGAGTACAAACATGATCATAAACTGACCTTTTCCGAAAAAGGAATGGAAGAGTTCGAGGATATGTTCAGCATCACTTCCAGGGCTGTTGATCTTTCCATAGAGGCTGTGGAGGAGGAAAACGAGACCAAAGCGAGAGAAGTTGTCGATGTCCTGGAGGATGAAATAGACCGCAGGGAAAGGAAACTGAGAAAGAACCACATCAAGCGTTTGAATACAGGAAAATGCCACCCTTCATCTGGAGTGGTCTTTATAGATATCCTGAGCAATCTTGAAAGGATCGGGGACCATGCACATAATATTGCTTACCTTGTACTTGATGTGGTAAATATCAGGAAAGGAAAGTTGGAAGAAATCAAAACTCCCGGTGAAGCCCATTAAAAATATGTCAATTCTCGCAGAGTCCTGTTAAAACAGCTTTTTCCCGGACCTGTTTGCCCATCTTGATCATCCCCCTTTATTGAAACCACTAACATATGATTTCTGATCATTATGGCTTATGCTGATAAGTGCTGTTAAACTATATAAGTTTTGCGTATTTGATATGCAGAAAACATCCTGGAAAAGATATTGGGAAATCTATGATCAGGAGGGAACATAAAGGTGTCTACAACGGCTTTTTTTGAACTTATCGGGGGAGTTGGCCTGTTCCTTTATGCCATAAAACTCATGGGTGAATCTCTTCAGGACCTGGCTGGAGACCGGTTGCGCCAGTTGATATCCTCCCTGACGAGTACCCCTGTGAAGGGAGTACTGGTAGGTACCCTTGTAACCGTACTGATCCAGAGCAGCAGCGCCACCACTGTAATGACCGTAAGTTTTGTCCATGCAGGACTTATGACCCTGAAACAGGCTGTCGGGGTCATCATGGGTGCTAACATAGGCACCACGGTTACTGCCCAGCTGATCGCTTTCAAGATAAAACATTATGCTCTCCCCATAATTGCCGCGGGTATGATTCTTGCCGTTTTCGGAAGGACCAAGAAACAGAAGTACCTGGGTAACGGAATGGTCGGTTTCGGTCTTTTATTCCTCGGAATGCAGCACATGGGGGATGCCATGAAGTTCCTGAGAGGCAGGGAGGATATTTTCCTGGCCTTCAGTCATCACCCTGTACTCGGGGTTCTTGCAGGAATGGGTCTTACCATGCTTGTCCAGTCGAGTTCCGCCACCGTGGGTCTTACAATAGCCATGGCAAGCCAGGGGCTTTTAACACTGGATTCAGCCATTCCCATTCTTCTTGGAGATAATATTGGTACCACTATAACGGCGGTCATAGCATGCCTTGGCTCTAATCGTTCTGCAAAGCAGGCTGCGGCAGGCCATGTAATGTTCAATGTCATAGGAGTAGGGATCTTTATGTTGACCCTTCCTTTTTTCAAGAGTGCTGTTCTTATGACTTCGGGCGATATTGCAAGGCAACTGGCAAATGCGCACACCCTGTTCAATGTGGTCAATACCCTTCTCTTTCTTCCATTTACATCCCTTTTCGTCAAGTTGATCCAGATTATAATCCCATCAAGGGAAACCATGTTCTATACCGGTCCGCAGTTCCTGGACACAAAACTGATCGATGCTTCACCTGCTGCCGCAGTTGATGCGGTAAGGAAGGAAATAATCAGGATGGGAGAACTTACCAGGGAGATGATGCGGGACGTTCATAATGCTTATGTGAATGATGACCCTCATATGATCGAACAGGTCAATCAGACCGAAAAGATACTGAACGAACTTACTCATAAAGTTGCCCAGTATTCATCGGAGCTCTGGCAGAAAAGCCTTTCTGAAGAACTTTCGGTGGTACTTTCTTCCTACGTCAATGGACTGGGAGACCTGGAGCGCATAGGAGATCATGCACAGAACCTGATCGAGCTTTATGAATTCAAGAGGGATAACAAGTTGCCCTTTTCTACCAAAGCCATGGAGGAATTCGAGGAAATGTTCAGTAATACCAACAGGGCCGTTGAACTGAGCCTTGAATCCATCAGGGATGAAGATACCCGGAAAGCAAGAGAAGTAATAGAGGTCCTTGAAAAGAAGATCGATGCCATGGAAAAAGAGCTCAGGATCCGCCATATCAAGAGGCTTAACCAGGGCAGATGTCACCCCTCGGCAGGAGTGGTCTTCATCGATATCCTGAGTAATATGGAAAGGATAGGGGACCATGCGCATAATCTATCCTTCATTGTTATGGACGTGGCAAAATTGAGAGGGGAAAAATAGACCCCTCTTCTGTCAGTGGCTGAAACAGTCATTCCACTATATGTATAAGGGCTTCCTGATGTAGGGGGCTCTTTTCTTATATTAAAAAATACACTAATGTTTACTACTTGACAAATAAATTTACCAGAGTTTATAATTTCGGGTAATTTACATCTTTGCATCGGAGGAGATTCAAATGACCGTAAACTGTATGATCTGTGATGGTATTCTTGAAATGCCAGGGAAAGTAATGGAAGGAGAGCTCCTCGTATGTCCAGATTGTGGTACAGAGCTGGAAGTTATCAGTGTTGACCCTCTCTGCCTTGAAGAGGCTCCCGAAGTTCAGGAGGACTGGGGAGAATAGTATGTCTTCACTGAAGGTCTTCTATTCCAGGCTCCGCACAGAGGAAAAACTCATATTTGAGGCCCTGGAAAGAAAAGGCATCCCCTATGATCCAATGAACATAAGGAATGTCGATCTTAGTGATATTCCCCTTGAGCCGGGGGATGTGGCCCTCTGCAGATGTCTCAGCCAGACCCAGAACGTCGCCTTGGCGGAGATCCTTGAATCCAGGGGAATAAGGACGGTCAACCATTCTTCCGTGATGCTTCTTTGCGGGGACAAGATAGCCACTGCAGCTGCCCTTGAACATTACGGGATCCCTCAGCCTGAATACAGGGTGGCCTTTTCTCCTGAGAAAGCCGTGGTAATGGCGGAAGAACTTGGCTATCCCGTTGTCTTCAAGCCTGCCGTGGGAAGCTGGGGCAGATTACTGGCAAAGATCAATGACAGGGAAGCAGCAGAGGCCCTTATCGAACATAAATCCCATATGGGAGCCCAGCACCAGGTGTTCTTTATACAGAAATATGTTGAAAAAGGTGGTTTTGACCTTAGGGTTACTCTGATCGGAGGAGAGCCTCTTTCTGCTATCCAGAGATGGAGTGACCACTGGATCACAAATACCGCACGAGGGGGTAAAGCTTTAGCGTATCCCTTAGACCCGGAACTCCGTAAGCTTCTGTATAAAGTTCATGATGCCATAAAGGGCGATTTTCTTGCAGTTGACTTATTCCAGACCCATGATGGTTGGCTGGTGAACGAAGTCAATGGTCAACCTGAGTTCAGAAGTTCAGTAAATTCCGTAACTGGAGTTGACATTCCTGGAATTATGGTGCAATATGTCTGGAAACTGGCAGGATGATATTTTTTTACAAGGAGTCCATTTCGGATATGAATTTAATATCGGTTTCATCAAGATGCATAAAGTGCAACATAAAGCGAAAGAAAGCCGCATTGAAAAAGTGGGGCCTTTATGCGTCTTGGCCGGAGGTATTATCTTGAAATAGGTCTACCAGCAGGATCCTGATCCTCAAGAAAAAGAAGTAGAAAATACCTTAAGCCCACAGACGCAAGCTCTGTGGGTTTTTTTTATTTTCGGAAAAAAGAGGGGTGATGAGAAGCATCAGGTTCGATCTTTCTCCTGTCAGGGCAGGAAAACATAGTGTCTGAAATGATTTGAAGGAAAGGGAAACTTCCCGGTCCATCCTTAAGAAGGATGATTTTATTGATCAAAACGATCACTCACAAGGAGGAGGAACAAAATGACTGTTAACTGCATTATTTGTGATGGAGAGGTAAGGATGCCTCAGGATGCCATGGAGGGAGAACTGATGGTGTGTCCCGATTGTGGAACTGAGCTCGAACTCGTATGTCTCGACCCTTTAACGGTTGAAGAAGCACCCGAAGTACAGGAGGACTGGGGAGAATAACATGGCTTTCCTGCAGATCTTCTATTCCCGGTTGAGAGCGGAAGAGAAGCTTCTTTTCAAAGCCGCAGAGCAGAGAACGATCCCTTTTGAAGCAGTTGATGTGAGAGAGATACGGTGGCCCGAGTTTCCCATCTCCCAGGGGGATGTGGTGATGACCAGGGTGGTAAGCCAGGTTCAGAATCTCTCCACAGCTCAACTTCTTGAATCAAGAGGTATCAGGACCGTTAATCCTTCCCGGGTGATCTCTCTCTGTGGGGACAAGATCGCTACTGCTGCGGCCCTTGATGCTGCACAGATACCTCAGCCTCGGTATAAAGTGGCATTTTCTCCCGAGGAGGCATTGGGTGCGGCTGAAGATCTTGGTTACCCGGTTGTGTTCAAGCCGGCAGTGGGAAGCTGGGGACGGCTTCTGGCAAAACTCAATGACAGTGAAGCGGTGGAGGCATTGGTGGAGCATAAAAGTCACATGGGAGCCCAGCACTCGGTCTTTTTCATACAGGAATACGTGGAAAAGGAAGGCTGGGACCTGAGGGCAGCAATTATCGGAGGGAAGCCCGTGGCTGCAATCCAGAGATGGAGTGACCACTGGATCACCAATACAGCGAGAGGCGGAAGGGCGGAAGGATATGAGATCGACGGAAAATTGAATGATCTGCTTCTTAAGGTACAGGAGTGCATAGGAGGGGATTTTCTGGCGGTAGATCTTTTTCTGACATCCAACGGATGGCTTGTCAATGAAGTGAACCCTTCCCCTGAATTCAGGAATTGTATATGTACAACAGGTGTTGATATCCCGGATCTGATGGTGCAGCATGCCTGGTCACAGGCTGGCACAGAGGCTTAGAAGGCTGGATGGTATGACAGATTCCCTTGATCTTAAGGCAGGAAGGATGAACATAAAGCGTAAGAAGGCCCCGTT
>JAFGMB010000172.1 GCA_016927765.1 Synergistales bacterium | reverse complement strand
GCAGTTCAATAAAATTAACCCGGTTTCATTTTTCTATGTTGGGATTTATGTATAATTAACGGATAGAAAAAAGAAACCTCAAGGAGGAGAAAGTCATGCTTCCCATGATCTTCATTTCCACCAACATTCCGGATGTCGGAATAGATATGCTTCTTGGCAAGGCCAATTTTGAGGTCTGGAGAGATGTCCCCCCTCCGAAAAGGAAGTATTTCCTTCAAAAAGTGTCAAATGCCGACGGAGTGATAGCCATACCAGGCGCTGCAACGAAGATGGACAAGGAAGCTATCGATGCGGGAAAGAAACTACGGATCATAAGCAGTTACAGTGTGGGCTACGATCATATCGACGTTGAATATGCCACAAGTAAAGGTATCATGGTCACAAATACCCCGGGAGTCCTCACTGATGCAACTGCGGATATAGCCTTTGGGCTCCTCCTCATGGCTGCAAGGAGAATGAGCGAGGGTGAGAGGCTCATGAGGTCGGGCAAGTGGCGATATTGGGGCCCCAGGATGCTTCTGGGACAGCAGGTCTCAGGTTCCTCCCTGGGCATCATCGGTCTGGGGCGGATCGGTACCGCCCTTGCAAAAAGGGCAAAAGGGTTCGACATGGAGCTATACTACACCGGCAATTCCCGCAAGGAGGACCTGGAAATGGAACTTGGTATCAGGTACCTTCCTTTCAAAGAACTTCTCGCCACATGTGATTTTATATCTGTTCACTGTCCTCTGAGTCCTGAGACGGAAGGACTTATCGGAGAAGAGGAACTTAAAATGATGAAACCCTCCGCCATTCTAATCAACACATCCAGGGGTAAGGTGGTTGACCAGAAGGCCCTTGCCAGGGCTTTGCAGGAAGATTGGATCGCCGGAGCGGGGCTTGATGTGTTTGAAACGGAACCCATAGCAAAGGATGACCCGCTTCTAAAGCTTCCCAATGTGGCAATGACACCTCACCTGGGAAGTGCTAGTGTGCAGACCAGGGAGGCCATGGCTTCCATGGCAGTTGAAAATCTCCTCGCAGGGCTGGAGGGGAAGAGGCCGCCGAACCTTGTGAACCCATCTGTCTGGAAAGGATGATCTTCCGGTTCGGAAGCAGTTACCGGGGTTATCCTTGACTTTATTGCTCAGGAGATATATTATGGCCCGAAATTATTTTGGATCCTGTGAAGTTACAGGGGGATCCTGCGGAAAGGTTATTTCCATGAAGATAAGCAGCCAGAGTAACAGCAGTTCATTTAACTTCGCCTTCCTCTTTAGCTGCGGCCAGCGGTTCAGTACGCCACTGGTCGGGATCTCACATGGAAAAACTCTTTCGGTACCTTTTCCACTCTTTTTTCCTGTAATCAGATAGGTCAACCAGGAAAAAACAGAGAAATTCTTTGAGGCCGGAAGCTGTGTTATAAAAGCATCCGGCCTTTTTTGTCATCTGCCGGGAAAAAGGATCTCTGGCAGATCATCCTGGAATAGATCGAGGCCGGAGCCTTTTACGAAGGCATCCGGCCTTTGTTATTCATCAGACAGGAGATCAGGATAATGAAAAGACCAGCCAGTAACGCTGCGCCAGGAAGGAATAAAGAGATATTTAATTTGCTCAGGAGCGGGATGAACGGGCTATATACAGGTCAGGACAGGGGGAATGCCTTCAATGGTGGAATCATGAACAGGGCCCGGCAGAGAGGTGTTCTCAGGGTGGGTACTCCGGGAGATTACCTCCCCTTCAGTTTTTGGGAAAGCCCGGAGGTCCTCCCAAGGGGTATAGATGTGGATATTATCAGGGGGTTCTGTGCCGATCAGAAACTGGAGTGTGAATTTGTACGAACCAGTTGGAAGGCCCTCCTTGATGATCTGGATGCCGACAGTTTCGATCTTGCTCTTGGAGGTATTGCCATAACCAGGCAACGCAGGCTAAAGGCTCTTTTCAGCAATTCCTATTTTCGGACCGGGAAAGCCCCCCTGGTGCTTCGGGAAAAAGCTTCCAGGTATGACAGCATAAGCAAAATAGACCAGTCTCATGTAAGGGTGATCGTCAATCCAGGCGGTACCAACGAGCAGTTCGTCAGGAAAAAGATCCGTAAAGCAAGGATCATCATACACAAGGATAATATCACCATCTTTGAAAACCTTGTCAAGGGTGTTGCTGATGTGATGATTACAGACGCTATCGAGGCAAGGATATGTGAAAAGCTTTACCCGGAACTCAAGGCTGTGAACCCTCACAGGCCATTTACTTCCGCGAAACTGGCTTTTCTCTTCGGGATCAGGGAAAGATCCTTCAAAAAGATCATGGACAGGTGGATCCTGGAATCATCCTATTCGGGTTTCCTGGGCCAGGTCTTTTACAGATGGATAAGCTCAGCCATGCCAGGAAACAAAGTCTGACATCATTTCTGCAAGGCTTGACAAAAAGGCATATCCCCTATACGATGTCCCGAAATATAACTTGAAAAATCAGACAATTTATTTCAGTATTCAATCTTTTGGGAAAGGAGACAAGCTGTTCGATGACCCATCTATCAGGTAAAGTAAACGGTCTTTCCATCCAGTTCTTCGGTTATTACTTTACCAGCGGCCAGTGGCTTTATTATTACGCCAGTG
>JAFGMB010000171.1 GCA_016927765.1 Synergistales bacterium | reverse complement strand
TCCCTGAGTATTCTTTCAGTTTCATCCCGTTCCTTTGATTTAAGTTCGGACAACCTGTTGTTGAAACCGATCATATCATCGTGTTCCATATATACAGTATTACCTGTTACAGACCTGTCCTGTAGGATACCCCGAAAACCTGGAGCTGCCTCTAACCTGAGAGCAAGGACATATCTTCCATTACGGATGTGGAGATTTCTGTCCTGAAAAGAATTCGATAACCTGGTCTCTGTAAAAATACTGTTTGCGAGAGAACGGATCTTAACTTTTACAGAATTCTTCTCGTATCTCAATTCTGATAATAATGGGGATGCTGAATCAAGGAGGGTTCCATCCGGATTTATTACTGAAAAGTCTCTGATCTCCTGGGCGAAATCCCGGATCTTTCTGCTCAGTATCCACAGGGAATTGAATTCTTGCCTGCGTTTTTCAAAAATGGCCCTTATTTTCTGGGCTGCTATCATAAGTCTCCCGATCTTGTAAAGGTCAGACCCCGTCAGAAAAGAACAAGTCCTGCCCTCTTCAAGTATGACCGCGATCGAAGAAAGTCCCTGGAGGGGCAACTTATCACTGTATTTGTTCCTGAACTTGAGCATGTCCCATAACCGTTCGTGTCTTCTTTGAAGATCCGGGATATCTTTTGCAGGCTTGAGTTGGTGGATATATTCGACGCCGATCTCTGAGGTCGTATGCTGTGCAAAGATCTCAAGGATCCGGTGTATCTCAGTTTTTCTGAGTGTTTCCCCTTGGAATATCATCTGAGGTATTTTCTCCTTGTAACAAAAGGGGATCAGGTTTTTCAATGACCGGAAGATCAAAGAAAAATCCTTTTTTATTGATGAAGTCTGCGATATCAGGCCAGAACCGATCCACTGTATTGAGTGTTAGACTACTATTCATCCATGAGCTCGGGAATGCAGGTGCAAAAGATAACATGACAAAATACACAAAAACAAGGATCACCGTTGTTTTCAATATTCCCGCAACCCCACCAAGCACCCGATCAGTAAAGGAGAGCTGGGTAAACCGCAACAAGGCCTTCATTATTTTACAGAGGAGAGCGGCAAGAACAACTACAATAAGGTACAGTATCACTATCACAATGAGAAGAATCACAGTAGGGGAAAGATCCAGACGCCTGGCTAACAGCGATGAAATGGGAGAACTGAACCTCCAGGCCAGCAATATACCCCCTATTGTGCCGGCAAGAGAAAAAACCTCTCCAGACAGGCCTCTGATGAAACCTCTTACAAGAAAAGTGACACCGACAAGAAACACTATGACATCAAATATTGTCCCAGCTTCCATGATGAAGTCCCTTATGCGGGAGTATTGATTTGATCGGAGGTACCCTGTAAAGCGACATCAAGCCTGTATGAAAGGTCGAGACAAGCTATGAGCAGTGCTTTTTCCTGATCTGAGGCTGCATCCACTCCTGACATTGCTTCCTCGATATGGAGTAAGATTCTGTTGAGAACATTTTCTTCAAGACCTGTTTCAATAGAATAGCTTTTGTTACCGATCGTAATTAACACATCCCTTACGAGATCGTGTTCCATGGCAATCCCCCCTTGTAGGATTTAAAGGTAATGTTCAAGGGTGTCATAGATTACACCCTTGAACATTACCTGAGTGCGAATCCCTTTTTCTCAAGTCCTGCTCTGACCTGTTCATGAACCTGGTCAACTTCGGCATCCTTCAATGTTCTGTCATCTCTTCTATAAGCAAGAGAAAAAGCCAGGCTTCTCTGTTCCTCTGGAATGCCTTTCCCCTGGTATATATCGAAAAGCTTCAGTTTACATAGCAGATCCCCTGCGAGTTCAGCAATATACTGTTTGACTTTTTCAGCCTCAGTCTCTTTGTTAACCAGGAGAGAAATATCCCTGTAAACAGCCGGGTAGGAGGATATATCCCGGTATTCCGGTTTCCGGGGATTCATTAAAGGCGCAAGATCAATTTCAAAATAAAAGACAGGTCCTTCAACCTCAAGTTGCGCTTCGATGGAAGGTTTAAGCCTCAAAAGGAGCCCTCTCCTTTCATCGTTAATGTACACAGAAGCCGTCTGACCGGAATGGCCAAAGGGTTCCTCACCTTTTCCAAAGCCTGGATTAAATCCACGAGACCTGATAAGGGCAGAAATATCACCCTTTACAGAGTAAAAGTCTTCTTCAAGGGTCTGCCGATAAGGGACCCTCCTTTCCTGTCCTGGAAAGACAAGACCTGCTACCCTTTCAGGTTCCTCAAGACTTTCAAGGTTATCGGTATCCTTAAGGAGGAACACTCTCCCCATCTCAAAGATCTTGATTTCTTCACGCCATCCTGACTTAATGCTGTTCTTAAGTGAATTCAAAAGACCTGGCAACATAAGTGTTCTCATACAGACCATCTGCTGACTGATAGGATTCGACAGCAGGACCGGATGGCTTCTGGAATCTTCATCGGAAATATTCAATTCAGAAATAAAGTCCTTCGAGATGAAACTGTATGTCACAACCTCGGTAAAGCCTCTGCCAAGGGCAACTTCTCTGATGACTCTCTGTGTATGGTACAGGGGGCCCTCTGTCCCACCTCCATGAAGCTTTCCGGGAAGCCTTGGCTTGATAAGATCATATCCCCTTATACGTCCCACTTCTTCTGTAAGGTCTTCTTCAATGGACAGATCGGGTCTCCATGAAGGCACCTCAACGGTCAGATCTGATAATGTACGATCAATTTCAACAAGGCCAAGTCGATGAAGGATCCTGGATGTCTCGTGGAGATCATCCCAGAGAAGGACTTTTCTAAGAGTCGAAGACCGTAAAGTGATCTTCCTGTTGGCCGGAACATGAGATCTGGCAATTTTCTTTTGTGCATAGATCCGCGAACCACACCATTTTTCAAGCAACATAAGTACATATTCCAGTGAAGGGATCACTTTTTCGGGGTCAACTCCACGAGCAAAACGGTAAGCCGCTTCACTGTTAATCCCAAGTCTCCTTGACGTCTGGCTGACCCTGGGGGCAGAAAAATGGGCAGATTCAATGACCACTTTCTGAGTTCCCTCATGGATCTCGCTGTTTTGGCCGCCCATAACACCCGCGATCCCAACCGGGACGTCACCACTGGTTATCAAAAGATCTCCTTCCTGTAGTACATGTTCCTTGTTATCCAGGGTCGTAAAGATCTCGCCTTCAAGTGCAGATCTCACTTCAATACTTCTTTGAGGGATGAGATCAAGATCAAATGCGTGTAAGGGCTGACCAGTAAGCAGCATTACAAGGTTAGTTGCATCCACTACATTTGAAATGGGCCTCATTCCCATCATGTTCACTCTTATTCTCTCCCGCAAAGGGCTTGGGCCAATCTTTATGTTTTCTGCCAACCCCAGAGAGTAAAATGTACAACCCTGATCGATGATCTTAATATCTTCAAAATCGCACGGCCAGTTATCTTGTAATCCCCCAGGCCATTCACGGGTATCGAGAAGTGTAGAATCAGGGAAAAGGGCATGGACCTCCCGGGCAAGACCCATTACACTTAAAAGATCTCCCCTGTTAGGCGTAATTGAAATGTCCATGATACGGTCATCAAGACCGAAATAACCCTTCAGGTCGGCTTGGAGCGGAGTATCATCTGGTAATCTAAGGATACCGAATTCATCGGCGATATCCGGAAGGCCAATTTCTTCAGCGGATAAGAGCATGCCTTCACTTGTAATCCCTAGGAAATCCTTTTGTCCCATTACCGCCCCGTCAGCGAGGCAGGCACCAGGAGGAGCATAAGGAACCTTATCGCCTACACTGAGATTCGGTGCTGCTGTTATGCAGGTGTGGCTTCCTTCAGAAGATATTATTTCTGCAACTTTAAGGGTATCAGCTTCAGGGTGAGGATATAACTTTTCGATCCTGGCTATCTTTATTCCTGAAAGCAATTCACAAGGGGTTTCGATGGATTCTACCTCACATCCGGTCATTGTTAGCCTTTCGGCTACAGATTCGATGGTCCTTCCCTTAAGGTCAACAAATTCATTAAGCCACCGCCAGGATAATAGCATCAGCAATCCCTCCCGGAAAGAAGATATGAAAGATTCCCGTCGAACAGTATCCTGAGGTCATTCAATCCATATTTCAACATGGCAAGCCTATCAAGTCCCATTCCCCATGCGAAGCCGTTGTATCTCTCTGGATCTATTCCGCCTGCCCTTATGACATTGGGATGTGTCATACCAAGGCCCGATATCTCCAGCCATCCGCTACCTTTGCAGATCCTGCATTTAGGGTCCTTGCCCGAACAGGCAACACATTCTATATCAAGTTCCAAAGAAGGTTCAGTGAAGGGGAAATAACTCGCACGATAACGTTTTTTAAGCTGCCTGCCAAAAAAAGTATCAAGCATTACATCCAGGCACCCTTTAAGGTCTGCAATGGAAATATCTTCATCAAGGAGTAGCCCTTCAAGCTGGTGGAACATGGGAGAATGAGTAGGATCGCTATCTCTTCTGTATACTTTCCCTGGTACGATAACCCTTATTGGTGCTCCCAGAGCTCTCATGGCCCTGACCTCGACTGGCGAAGTATGGGTCCTTAGCAACCTTCCATCTTTGAAATAAAAGGTATCCTGCATATCTCTAGCGGGATGGTGGGGGGGGATATTGAGTGCCTCAAAATTGTAAAAGTCTTCCTCTATCTCCGGACCTAAAGCCACAGAAAACCCCATGCCCTTGAAGATTTCTATGACCTCAAAGGTCACTTGAGAAACGGGATGTACCCCTCCATAGGTTTTGCTACGGGAAGGAAGGGTTACATCGATCCTCTGGGATTTTTCTTCCCGGTCAAGTTCCAGAAGCCTTAGTTCTTCATACTTTTTATTTATACTTGTCTCTATTTCCAGCCTCAGATTATTGACGGCTGAACCAAATACAGGCCTTTGATCAGGAGAAAGCTTCCCGAGGCTTTTCAATAAAAGCGTTACGGACCCCTTTTTTCCAAGGAACTCTACCCTCAGGTCATTCAGTTCCTTCGTATCATTTATAGACTTCAGCTTGAGATCGAACTTTTTGCGCAGTTCAGATATCTGGTTAATTTCAATGGTCAATTGGTCCCAACCCCCTTGTTATTTTCAAGACTGTCATTAAGCCACTTACTCATGGATTCTTTCAAACCGGCGATGAGGAGTTTGTCTCCCTCTTCTACCACCGTATCTGAGTTGGGCAGGAAATAAGCGCCGGAACGATTAAAGAGGAGCACCATTGCATCATATCTTGAACGGAAACGCAATTGGGCAAGGTTTTTTCCAAGCATTTCCGGAAGAGGATTTATCTCTCCCACCAGAAAATCAGCTCCCGGAAGTTTTGAAAAATTGGTTATCCATGGATGTATAAATTGCTCCGCAAGCCTCTCTCCCATATCTCGTTCAGGGAAGATCACCTTATTGACCCCTACTCTTGCGAGAACCCTGGCATGGAGTCTATTCTGAGCCCTTGCCACAACCAGGGGGATGTCAAGCCCTTTAAGAATTGTTGATGCCAAGATGCTAGCCTCAATGCTCTCCCCAATACATACTACAGCTACATCTGCCTCTTTTGCACCGATTTTGACAAGAGATTCTTCGTCTGTCGCATCGAGCTGAGCACAAAGATCGAGAACATCAGCCATTTGTTTCACTTTTTCACTGTCGAGGTCAATGCCAATGACATATTGTCCCATGTCTACAAGTTTTTCGCACAAGGATTCTCCAAATCTTCCAAGTCCGACCACGAGGAGCATTTTTCTAGACATTTTCATTTACTACACCTCTATCCGGTGGGGATCGTTATTTCCGGAAAAATAACACGATCAATATTATTTCCAGCCATCATACTGTATATCATGGTGAGTATTCCTATTCGTCCCCAGAACATCAGCATTATCAGCATGACTTTTCCTGCAGAGGATAAGCCTGCCGTAATTCCCATGGATAATCCAACTGTTCCGAGAGCGGAAATAATTTCAAATATCAGTTCTGCAAAGGCAAAGTCTTCAGTGATAGAGAGGAAAATGACACTGATAAATATAGTACCAAGGTATAAAATCAGTATGGTGAGAGCCCTCAGGATAGTTTCGTTCGTGAAGGATCGATTCCAGAAAAGAGTCGCTCTTTTCCCTGAAAGATAGCTGAAAGCAGATAATACAAGGATCCCGAAGGTGGAGGTTTTTACTCCCCCTCCGGTTGAACCTGGCGAAGCCCCTACTATCATCAGAAAACAAAGTATAAATATGCCTAAAGAAGTAAATTCCGAAATCCTGACTGTATTGAAACCTGCTGTTCTGGGTGTGATACTCTGAAAAATGGAATTCCAGAATTTGAGTCCACCTTCAAAACCTGATAAAACTCCATTCCATTCAAAAACTGTTATTACGAGAACCCCTAACAGGATCAGGAAAAGGCTGATGAGCAAGACAAACCTAGTATGGAAATTCAGATTCTCCTTGCCCTGAAACGCATGAAAAAGATTTGTAAGGGGGAGAAAGCCGATCCCACCAAGAAAAATAAGCAACATTATCACACCAGGTACCAGATATGTATTCGAGTAGGCTTCCAGATTTGAAGAAAAAAGGGAAAACCCGGCGTTACAGAAAGCACTTACGCTGTGAAAGACTGAAAGATACAATGCCCTGGAAAAGTGTGATTCAGGGTAGAATCCAAAGAACAATGGAATTGCTCCGATCAGTTCGATGAAAATTGTGAGTTGAAGTATCTTTAAAAGGAGTCTTACTGCACCTGCAGGAGTATCGATCCCCAATCCTCCGGTAAAAAGGATCCTCTGTCTGATACCTATCTTCTGTCTAAAAAGCAGGAGAAGGGTCGTAGCGGCCGTCATAACTCCAAGACCGCCAAGCTGGATAAGGATCAGGACTGTCCATTGGGAGGCCCTTGCGAGCTCAGAACCCGTATCGACCACGATAAGTCCTGTAACGCATACTGCCGAGGTGCTGGTGAATAGAGCATCGATAAAAGAAATAGGCATGGAAGCATAAAAGTTAAAAGTCCATATTAGTAGGGCTCCTGTCGTAATGAAAGACAGGAACCCTATTAATATTATTCGTTCAACATGTAAGGTACTATAGGTTCTCATCACTTAATTATCTAAGGCAGTCCTGGCTTTTGATACAAGATTCTCGAATGCAGCCATATCATTCACAGCGAGATCGGCAAGCATTTTCCTGTTGATCTGTATCCCTGCCTTTTTAAGTCCATTCATGAAAAGGCTATATGAAAGACCCTGAGAACGTGCCGCTGCATTGATCCTGGTGATCCAGAGCCTTCGGAAATCTCTTTTCTTGAGCTTTCTATCTTTATATGCATTTGAGAGCGAGTGAAGATAGGCTTCCCTTGCCCTTCGATATACATTCTTTTTCCTCCCCCAGTATCCCTTGGTTATGGAAAAAAGCTTCTTTCTTTTATTATCACTGGCACTGCCGCCCTTAACGCGTGGCATTTCCGAACACCTCTCTTAAACTGACCGAAATATTCTAATGGGCTTTAGGACTTACCCATAAGGAAGGAGTTTGCGCATGGAATCTTCATGAGAACTTCCGAGATATCCTTTATCCCTGAGCCTTCTTAACCGGCGGGAATTCTTTTTTCTCAATAAATGTCCTCTACCATTTTTCTTATATGAAATCTTTCCTGATCCGGTAAAAGAGAACCTTTTTTTGGAACCTGAATGGGATTTTAGCTTTGCCACTTGAAATCCTCCTTCCTGAAAAAATGTATAGATGTCAAAAACTTCCATAACATGCTTCTATAGACAGTCAATCCATGTCAACTGAAATGAACAATATATTATTGCCAGGCATTATTTGGATTAATTGTCCTCGGTAGATTTTGACGTAGATGATAGGGGGGTAAGCATCATACGCATATATCTTCCCTCCATCCGGGGATCATTCTCAGCTTTCGCGAGACCTTCACATTCAGCCTGTACTCTTGCAAGGACCTCACGACCTCTGTCAAGAAAAGCCATCTCACGACCTCTGAAGAAAACCGAAACTTTCACCCTGTGTCCATTCTTAAGGAAATTAATGATGGCTTTAACTTTAAAATTATAGTCATGTTCATCAATTTTAGGACGCATTTTTATTTCCTTGAGGGTCTGAGTCTTCTGTTTTTTACGAGCGTCCTTCTCTTTTTTCTGCTGCTGATATTTGAACTTCCCATAGTCGAGGATCCTGCAGACTGGAGGTTTCGCCATAGGAGCAACTTCGACCAGGTCCAGGTCTTTCGAAAAGGCCAGGTCAAGGGCTTCTCCAATAGGCGTTATTCCCAGTTTGGATCCATTCTCATCAATGAGAAGTACTTCCTTTACAGCAATTTCCTCATTAACACGGGGCTCATCAGTGGTCTTCTTTGTTATGGCATTTCACCTCCATATGAAATAGGGGTCGGTAAATACACCGACCCCTTGAAAGAATACAGATTTCAATGCTATTTCTGATACATTGAAAGGACCTGAAAACAGCGTATTGCGTCGCCAGGCGAGAGGATCGGTTCCTCTTCTTGAAGCATTATGTTCTTTGTCAAAGCTCGAATAATATATCACATCATATGTTTGTGCGCAAACCCGACTAGAAATAATTTTATCAATCTTTCATAGGATCGTACTCTTTCTCAAGGGTTTCGAGGAAAGCATCTATCGACATCGTACCAAGGTCACCTTTGCTCCGTTCGCGAATTGAAAGAGTACCGTTTTCCATTTCCTTGTCACCAATAATAACCATGTAGGGTATTTTTTCTATTTGAGCATCCCGTATCTTTTTGCCAAGCTTCTCATCGCGAAGGTCAATATCGGTCCTGAAATCAGATGATCTGAGTAGAGAGTTAAGTTCTTCACAGTAATTGAATGCTTTTTCAGTGACTGGAAGGATCTTGACCTGTACGGGCGCTATCCAGCAAGGGAATGCTCCTGCAAAATGCTCTATGAGAATTCCAAAGAAACGTTCCAGGCTTCCCAGGATCGTCCTGTGAAGCATGACAGGCCTGTGAAGTTCTCCATCCCTACCTACATAGTTCATGTCGAACCTTTCCGGCATCTGGAAATCCAATTGACAGGTGCCGCACTGCCATGTTCTTCCAATGCAGTCTTTCAAATGGAAATCGATCTTGGGACCATAGAAGGCACCGTCTCCCGGGTTTAATCGATACTCTATTCCGGATCGCTTAAGGGCATCTTCCAGAGAAGCTTCAGCTTTATTCCACATTTCAATATCCCCCATGGCATTTTCGGGCCTCGTAGATAATTCAACATGGTAATCAAAACCAAAAACACTTTCATAGATATACCTGGAAAGGTTGATGATCCCGATTATCTCTTCAGTGACCTGATCAGGTGTACAGTATATATGGGCATCATCCTGGGTAAAACACCTGACCCTCATTAAACCATGGAGGACGCCGGATTTTTCATGTCTGTGAACCATACCCAGCTCAGCCATTCGTAAAGGCAGATCCCGATAACTTCTTATCTGGCTTTTGTAAACGAGAATACCACCGGGGCAATTCATAGGTTTTATAGCATAAGTATTGGCATCTATCTCTGTAAAATACATATTCTCTCTGTAATGATCCCAATGACCAGAGCGTATCCACAAACTCCGATCAAGGATCAATGGGGTTTTGATCTCACTATAACCGGCTTTTACATGGGCCTTTCGCCAGAAATCGATAAGCTCGTTAAGAACTACCATTCCTTTTGGATGGAAAAAGGGGAAACCTGGTCCTTCAGGTTGAATACTGAATAGATCAAGTTCCTTTCCAATTTTACGGTGATCCCTCTTTCTGGCTTCTTCTATCCTGGTCAGATATTGATCCAGGCTTTCTGGGTCAGGAAAAGAGGTACCATATATCCTCGTTAACATGACATTATTTTCATTTCCCCTCCAGTAAGCTCCTGCAACTGAAAGAAGTTTGAAATGCCTGATCCAGGAAGTGTTTTTAACGTGAGGCCCCCTGCAGAGATCAAGGTAATTCCCCTGTTTATATAGACTTACCTGATCGTCCTCGATTTCTTCAATAAGTTCAACCTTGTACCGGTCATTTCGCTCACGGAAGAGATCAATGGCCTTAGCTTTGCTCATTTCGACCCGCTCCACTGGAATAGCCTGTTTAGACAATTTCCGCATTTCGTTCTCGATCTTAGGCAGGTCTTCTTCTGATATCTTTTCGGGAACGTCCATGTCATAATAAAAACCGTCTTCAATGGAAGGGCCTATACCGAACCTGGCCCCGGGAAAAAGGTTCTCCACGGCCTGTGCCATAAGGTGGGCTGTAGAATGACGGAGAATATTCAGACCTTCTGCGCTCTCTGCTGTGATGGACTGGATCAGTCCGCCTTCCTGAGGTATGGCTGCAAGATCAAGGTTCTTCCCATTGAGTTTTACAGCAATTGCTCCCTTTTGGATCCTGAGTTTCTCAAGAATCTTTTCTGCTGAAAGCCCCTCTGTTTCAATTGAACGTCCATCAATACCCTCAAATCTGAACATATCTATCCCTCCCAATAAATAAACCCACAAAGCTCCTTTTGGAGACGATGTGGGTTCACCGCGGTTCCACTCCTGTTCCATCAGCAAAATGATGGCCCTTGAACAGCTGTCTGGGGCTTACCCCTGCGCCTTATCCATGAAGGCTTCGACACAAGCTCCAGGATGGTTTTCACCTTTGAGACGCTGGACACCTCTCAGCTAAAGGTTGTCCTTCTCTGGAAGCTATCTGCAAAAGGTTACTTTTCCCTTCATAGCAATGAACATGTTGTATTTGTAGGAACTTATACTATTCAGAAGCTAATTTGTCAACATCAGTTTTTCAGATCCCCGTACTGCCGAACCCCCCCTGGCCCCTGGAGGTTTCATTAAGCAGGTCTGTCTCCAGCCATTGAAGTTGTACGACCGGGGAGACTATCATTTGTGCTATACGGTCCCCTGGGTAGATCTCAAATGGTTCCGGACCGAGGTTGATCAGAATTACCTTGATCTCACCACGATAATCGGCATCAATTGTGCCAGGAGAATTTAGAACCGTTATTCCCTTTCTCAGGGCCAGACCGCTCCTTGGTCTTATCTGGGCCTCATAACCTTGAGGCAGTTCAATTGAAAGACCAGTTGATACAAGAGCATACTTGCCTGGTTGTAGTAGGATCTGCTCTGCTGCTTTCAGATCAACACCCGCAGACTGTCTGGTTTCATAGGAAGGAAGTTCATGATCCCTGGCCAGACCGGCCCTGACAACTTTTACATGGATCTTTTCAGCCATGATGAGCTTACCTCAAGCATCCATCAATCTCTAGATCTGTTTCTGGGCGGCCTGCTCCTGTTTTTATCGAACTTTCTTTCCGGCCTTTCTTTTTTACCGGCCTCGCTCTCACTTAATACAGCGATCTTATTCTCCCTGACCATCTCATCTTCAAGTATTTCTCCATACCCTTCCGATCTCAGCTTTTCTTCTTCAGCCAGTATTCTGCGCCTTGAGAGGTTGATCCGCTTCATTTCATCGATCTCTTTAACAATTACCAGTACTTTGTCTCCAACATTGAGGACATCCTCGATCTTCGGGACCCTGTGTTTGCTTACTTCACTTATGTGAAGCAGACCTTCCTTGCCTGGCAGGATCTCAACAAAGGCGCCGAAATTCATTAACCGGCTTACGGTACCCAGATAGATCTCCCCCGCCAGGACATCTTTCGTAAGAGCATTTACCATGTTGACAGCTTCTTCCAGTTTCTCCTGGGAATTAGAGGCAATATAGACTTCACCGCTATCTTCTACATTGATCTTTGCCCCGGTCTTCTGGATAATCCCACGGATCGTCTTCCCACCAGGCCCGATCAGATCCCTGATCTTTTCAGTGTCGATAGTCATTGTATAGATCCTTGGTGCCAGTGAAGAAATCTCAGAAGGTTCTGAAATAGCCTCTTCCATTTTGGAAAGTATAAGGAACCTACCCTGTTTTGCCTGTTCAAGGGCCTTCTCAAGGATAGAACGTGTTATCCCTCCAGCCTTGTTGTCCATTTGCAATGCAGTCACTCCATCCCTGGTCCCCGCCACCTTGAAATCCATATCACCATAGTGATCTTCAAGTCCCTGGATATCAGAGAGTATCTCGATACTGTTCTCTTCCTTGATGAGTCCCATGGCTATCCCTGCTACGTGTTTTGTGATAGGAACCCCGGCATTCATCATTGAAAGACTTCCACCGCAGATGGAGGCTTGAGAACTGGACCCATTTGATTCAAGAATATCCGATACAACCCTGATCACATATGGAAAATCTTCCTCTCCTGGAACAATCGGCCTCAGTGCTTTTTCTGCAAGAGCACCATGTCCTATTTCTCTTCTGCCAGGACCTCTCATTGGTTTGACCTCACCAACTGAATAGGGTGGGAAATTATAGTGCAGAAGAAATCGCTTGGAAGGTTCATCCTGTTTGAGTCCGTCAAGGATCTGGTCATCTTCTCCCATCATTCCAAGAGTGGTGGTCGCCAGAGACTGGGTTTTTCCACGGGTGAAGATCGCCGATCCATGGACTCGCGGCAGAACATTGATCTCACACGTGATAGGTCTGACCTCATCCATTTTTCTTCCATCCGCTCTCATTTTTTCACGAAGGATAAGAGACCTCATATGTTTTTTCACAAGTCCGTCAACTATATCGCTGATATATCTTGCAGACTCTGGAAATTGTTCCGAGAAATGTTCGAATGCCTGTGCCTTTGTTTCAGCTATCTTTTCACTTCTTGGTTTTTTGTCTTGTATCTTTACGGCCTTGAGTATTTCTTCGCTAAGGTTAT
>JAFGMB010000022.1 GCA_016927765.1 Synergistales bacterium | reverse complement strand
TTACTGGTAAAGATAACCCCATGATAAGGGTTGTATAAAACTAAAGTTAACCGAGAATAAATTTACAGCAATCTTGAGACTTGACTGAAAACCCTGTTGCCATTTAAAAAGATAGGTAGCAGAATTAAGGAGGAAAAAGTCAGAAATTGTCTATAGTTTTCAAGAGAGGACGAATATGAAGTTTAAGGTCTGTTTCCACGGAGATCTGGATTTTTTTCTTAAAACAGGGTCAGGAATTAAGAATGAGTTCTTCTCTCAAAGATGCACACCCGTTAAAGATGTGATCGAATCAATGGGGGTTCCTCATACAGAGATAGGGGCCATCATGGCAGAAGGTGAAGAACGAGATTTCGGATTTCTTCCCCGGGAAGGAATGTGTATCCAGGTATTTCCCGTCACTCCCCCACTTGATATAACGAGGCCCACCTGTTTAAGGCCTGAACCTTTCGGCAAAGTTCTCTTTGTTGCAGATGTGAATGTTGGAAAACTTGCCAGGCTCTTGAGAATTGCCGGATTTGACACAGCTTACAAAAATACATGGAGCGACAGTACCATCGCTTCTGTTGCATCCCGGGAGGAAAGAGTGGTTCTCACAAAGGACAGGAACCTTCTGAAAAGGAAGGTCATAACCTATGGCCGGCTCATCCGATCCATCAGGCCATGGGATCAACTTGAAGAAGTCATAGATTTCTTCGGGCTCCGGGAGCAGGTTTTCCCCTTCAGGAGATGCCCTTCTTGCAATGTGCCACTTCAAAGGATCCCTAAAACTCAGATCCTTGACCGGATCGAGCCTCTGACCAGGCTGTTTTTTGATGAATTCCACCTTTGCCCAGAATGTGAAAGGATCTACTGGCCAGGGAGTCATTACTACAAGATCATCAGAAAGCTGGAAAAACTGGAAAAGCAATGAATTTTCAATCCACCTTGCATTTGGGGCTTGACAGGAGTTCAAATGGCCTATAGAATACGACACAATATTCAGAAAAATTATAATCTTGGCTAAAAGGAGGGATCTTATAATGACTCGGTTCGAAACCAGAATGAATCTTGTTCTTGTTTCCCTAATAGTACTCGTACTCATTATTATCAGCGGATCCCCTCCTGGTGAGGTCGGCTTTTAGAAGCCTGCACTCAAAAACCAGGGCCGGGATCCAAAAGCTTTTTTGGATCCCGGCCTTTTTTTTATCCTTTTTAACATCTGCAACCGGTACCAGAAGAAACGCAGATCAAAAAACATAAAACAAAAACTGGAAGGAGAATGTACAAATGACACAGAACAGAAAAGAACAGTTCGCAACCTGGGAAAATGCGGAAAATTACGAGATGTTCAGCTCTTTAGGTCTTGAAACTGCCAGATTCAGAGGTCCCTTCGAGGGATATCGGTAGGAATTTTATTCTGGTTCAGGAATTTACCCGGAGAAAGGAGATAATACAATGACTTTTCAATGGAATTCATGGAACAGGTCCAGATCCACAGTTAAAGAAGAAGATCCATCCAATCATTCTTTTGACCAGTTTGATTCTAATGGATTGACAGAGGTCAGATGGAGAGGTCCCTTTGAAGGCTACAGGTAAGAACATGTTCTCCATGTCTGTTCCCAAAGGTGTTCTTGACAGCTCCCTTGGATCATACCGGGGCCTGGAGGCCTCCTCACTGCTTTACGAGGCTCATTTAAACAGCATATGTATGGAGGATCATTCCAGTAACTGCTTCAACTTTGATATCTCCACTGCGTATGACGTCCAGGACCTGGTTACCCTTCAGAAGGTCGTCAATAACGGGGAAAGGGTCCTGGGATACAAGATAAGCCTTACAAGCGAAGAGACCCAGAGCTGGTTCAAGGCGAAAGAACCCGCCTACGGAACTTTGACAGACAGGAATTTCTCGGAACCCTTTCTTGATCTAAAAGACCTCTCAGAACCTCTTCTTGAAGCGGAACTGATACTGATACCGGTATCTGATCTGCTCCCTTCAATGACAGACAGTGAGCTGGCTGCAAATCTTGTGGTAGCCCCAGGTCTTGAGATACCTGATTCCAGGTTCCGGAACTGGTTTCCTGTATTACCCCTGAATATGATAATTTCAGATAATTCCGTGGCAGGCAAAGTAGTGATGGGAAATCCTGTCAAAGTGAACGAACCTGATGAACTTGCGAGGATCAGGCTGGTATTGTCAAAGGATGAGAAGGTTTTATCTGAAGGGATCTCTTCAACGGTCCTGGGTAACCCCTTGAATTCCCTGAGATGGCTGATGAAGAAACTCGCCGATCGGGGAGAGAAACTCACACCAGGGATGAGGATATCTTCTGGAACCCTTACACTCCCGGTAAAACTCGAAAAGGGGAAATATCATGCGGCCTACACAATGGTAGGCAATGTAGACCTTGAAGTGGCAGGAAAGAATTGAAGGCGGAGGTATGGTGGAGTTCTGAAATTGAAGACATGATTTTCAAGATCCCGAATACCTGCCCTCTGTTAGATGGTCTTCGTAAATCAGTTAACGGCTTTATACGATAACTTTAATTTCCAGACCTTGTCCCATCAAGGACTATTCTGCTCAGAAAAGGAGGAAATCCAAATGTCGAAAATAAATCATGTAACATGCCTGAACACCCTTCTTCTCGGACTCCTTACCGGCTGCGGGTCTCCTCCCCGGAGCTGCAGGTAGTCTTTCTGCAGGTATCCGAGGCTGGGACCCGTTACAGGGTCCCAGCCTTTTTTTGTTTCCCATCAGTCTTCATCTTACAAGACAACTCCATTTCAGGGAAAGGATGTGTAAATATGGGCAGGACACTTGCTCAGGCTATTATCGGGTCTCATTCCAGAGAGGTTCCAACAGTTGGAAAGATCTGCCAGGTTAAGGTTGATTTTGCCTTCGCAAATGATATTACTGCTCCTCCGGCTATTGCTTCTTTTATTGAAATGGGAGCCGAAAAGGTTTTCGATCCTGAAAGATGTGCTATCCTACCTGACCATTTCACACCGAACAGGGACATACCATCCGCGGAACAGACAAAAAAGGCCAGAACCTTTGCAAGAGAACAGAAAATGCTTTACTGGGAAGTAGGTAGAGTAGGTGTTGAACATGCCTTTCTGCCTGAGAAGGGGTATATCCTCCCTGGAGAACTGGTCCTTGGGGCAGACAGTCACACCTGCACCGGTGGCGCATTGGGAGCTTTCTCAAGCGGTGTTGGATCCACAGACCTTGCTGCTGCCTGGGCGACAGGGGAAAGCTGGCTTATGGTACCTCCCACAATAAGGGTCAGATTTGAGGGACATAGGCCCCCCTGGATCACAGGGAAGGATATGGTCCTGGCACTTCTTGGAAAAATCGGGGTTCAGGGCGCGAGGTACAAGGCTCTTGAATTTCACGGTAAAGCCCTTGAAGATCTTCCCATGGATGACCGCTTCTCCATTTCAAATATGGCTGTAGAAACAGGCGCTAAAACCGGCCTCTTTGTTCCTGACCAGGTAACTCTTGACTATGTGGCAGGAAGAAAGTCAAGGGGTTTCACTCCTCACTATCCCGATGAGGACGGGGAATATGAGAAAACCATTGACATAAGCGTGGAAGATCTGGAACCCCTGGTAGCTGCCCCACACTCCCCTGCCAATGTAAAAAGAGCCCTGGAGTTCTCCCGGACTACCATAGACCAGGTATTTATAGGATCATGCACGAACGGCAGGCTGAGAGACATTGAAATGGCTGTGGGCTTAATAAAAGGCAGAAAGATCCACCAGAATGTGCGATGCATGGTTATCCCGGCATCGTACGAAGTTTACATGGAAGCCATGAGAAGGGGATATCTTGAAATATTGGCAGATGCAGGAGCCGCGATCTGTACACCCACCTGCGGACCATGCCTGGGAGGCCATATGGGTATCCTCGCTGCCGGGGAAAAATGCGTATCCACCAGCAACAGGAACTTTATTGGAAGAATGGGACATACGGAAAGCGAAGTATACCTGGCAGGTCCTCTTGTAGCCGCTGCCAGTGCGATAACCGGCAGGATCACTGACCCCCGGGAACTGGAGGGATAGAAATGAATGATCTGATCAAGGGAAAAGCCTGGGTTTTTGGGGATCACATAGATACGGATGTGATCATACCGGCAAGATACCTGGTTACCAATGAAGAGAAAGAACTTGGGAAACACTGTATGGAGGACATGGATCCCTGCTTTGCGTCAAAGATCACCAAAGGCGACATCATAGTGGCCGGAGAGAACTTCGGATGTGGTTCCAGCAGGGAACATGCGCCCCTTGCGATCAAGGGGGCCGGCATAGCCTGTGTAATAGCTTCATCTTTCGCGAGAATATTCTTCAGGAATGCCATCAATATCGGACTCCCCATATTTGTCTGCCCTGAAGCTGTCCAGGATACCCTTTCCGGAGACAGGGTCTCTATAGACCCTTCAACCGGATCCATAAAAAATGAAACCAGGCAGAGAGA
>JAFGMB010000170.1 GCA_016927765.1 Synergistales bacterium | reverse complement strand
TTGAAAGGAGTGAGCAGTTTGGGATGGATCAATGAACATCCTATTCTGGAATTCAGTCACAAGGAAAAAGTCAAGTTCACTTTCGATGGAAAGGAAATGGAGGGTTATGAAGGTGAACCCATTGCTTCAGCCCTTCACGCAAATGGTGTTACCACTTACCGGGTAACCAAGAGAATGGATAGGGACAGGGGATTTTTCTGTGCCATAGGGAAATGTTCCTCCTGTTTTATGGTGGTTGATGGGGTTCCAAATGTGCGAACCTGTATAACACCATTGAAATCCGGTATGAAAGTTGAAACCCAGCATGGGGATGGAAAAGTCCCATTCCTGGATGAATAGAAAAGAAGGTGATTACCTTGCGTGAAACTGAACTTCTCGTTATAGGCGGAGGACCAGCCGGCCTTTCTGCAGCGTTAGAAGCGGCATCCAATGGATGTGAAGTCGTGGTCGTTGACAGTGATCTCGCTCTTGGGGGACAGCTGATCAAACAGACCCATAAGTTCTTTGGTTCCGAGTCCGAAAGGGCAGGTACCAGGGGTTTTGAAATAGCAGATATTCTTTTGAACGAGCTGGAAGAAATGAAAGGCCGGGTTTCGGTCTTCACGAACACTACCGCTGAAAGTTATTACCGTGACACGGGTATAGTAGGCTGTATGACCAATGAGGATGATTACTGGTGCATCAAACCCAGAAAGATCGTCAATGCCACAGGGGCTTCTGAAAAGATACTTCCCTTCCACAATAATGATCTTCCTGGAGTGTATGGTGCCGGTGCAATTCAGACCCTTATGAACGTGTATGGCGTAGTGCCCGGTAAAAGGGTTCTCATGGTAGGTGCAGGAAATATCGGCCTGGTGGTCAGCTACCAGCTTCTTCAGGCTGGGGTGGATGTGGCTGCTATCGTTGAGTTCATGCCTAATATCAGCGGGTATTGGGTACATGCTGCCAAGGTCAGACGCCTTGGTGTTCCTGTTCTTTTGAAACATACCATTATTGAAGCCCTCGGAGAAAATAAGGTGGAGGGAGCATGGATCCAGGCTGTGGACGAAAATAACCAGTTAACCGGAGAACCTCAGAAAATAGAATGTGACACCATCTGTATGGCAGTAGGACTTGCCCCTACGGTAGACCTGCTATGGCAGGCGGGATGTGAAATGCTTTATGTGCCGGAGCTTTGCGGTTATGTCGCAAAAAGGGATACCCAGATGCGTACCAGTCACCCCGACATATGGGCTGCAGGAGATGCTCATGGGATAGAAGAGGCCTCAGCCGCCATGGTAGAAGGGCGTATTGCAGGACTGGGCGTAGCTCATGCACTGGATCATATAGATCGGATGAAATTTGGAGAAAAACTTGGAATTTACTGGAAGAGACTGGATAACCTCAGAGCTGGTTCAACGGGTGAAAAGATCCGTTGTGGAGTTGGCAAGTGTACCTGTAAGTGCTGGGAGGTAGATTAACATGACAAATGAAGAAAAACTATATAACAGTGGCGTCCTGACCGAAAAACGTCCTGGCGCCATACTTCCCCCCAGGGAACTATGGGAAAAGAAAAAGAACGGTCTTGTAATTATTGAGTGTCCCCAGGAAATTCCGTGTAATCCTTGTTATTCCAGTTGCCCAACGGGAGCCATATTACCTTTTGAGAAGATCATTCATACGCCAAAGATCGATTATTCCAAATGTATAGGGTGTGCTCTCTGTGTGGCATCATGTCCCGGCCTGGCATGTTTTGTGGTTGATCTGACCTATGGCTCTGAAGAGGAAGCATTGATGAAACTTCCCTACGAGTTGCTCCCTGTGCCTGAAAAGGGAGAAGAGGTCGATTGTCTGAGCAGGATCGGTGAGATTGTGGCAAAGGGGAAAGTCGTTGAAGTGACAGAACCCAGGAAAGACAGGACCAAAGTTGTCCACGTAGTTGTTCCCAGGGAACTTGTGGATGATATCAGGGCTATCAGGGTGGTGAAATAGTTATGGCTGGTATTTGTATTGACAAGACCAAGCTTGATGACGACGATGTGGTGGTTTGTCGTTGCAAGGAAGTTACCCTTAAAGAGATAAGGGAATGGATAGACAGGGGTTATGACACTTTTGACGAATTGAAGCGTCTTACCGGGGTAGGCATGGGTGCCTGCCAGGGGAGAGGATGCAGGGATATCATAATGAAAGAGATCGCCAGAAGGACAGGAAAATCTTTTGACGAGATCGGCACCGGAACCTTCAGGCCTCCTGTAAAACCTGTGAAACTGGGAACATTGACTGCGGCAAATAAGGAGGATCCCTGGGAAGGAAAGGTGGTGAGTCACTGATGGCCTGGAAAAATGCAGATGTTGTGGTCATAGGTGGTGGAGTGCAGGGGTGTGCTTCCGCCTATAATCTTGCGAAACTTGGAGTGAAAAAAGTCATTCTCATTGAGAAGAACAGTATCTGTTCAGGTTCAACAGGACGCTGTGGAGCAGGAATAAGAGCCCAGTGGGGCACTGAAATGAATTGCCGTTTCGGTTTGGCCTGCCTTGATATCTTTGAGAATCTCGAAGAAGAACTCGGTATGTCAGTAGGGCTTAACCAGGGCGGTTATCTAATGGTGGCCTACAAGGAAAGCGAGTTTGATCAGCTGAAGGCAAATATTAAACTCCAGAACAGCCTGGGTATCAGATCAGGCGTGGTAACAAGGGAGGAAGCATATACTATATGCCCGGGCCTTTCAGCTGACGATGCTCTCGGTTTTACCTTCCACCAGAGAGACGGACATGCCGACCCCTTCCTTACTACTTTTGCCTACATGGAAGCAGCAAAAAGGCTAGGTGTGGAATTTCTCAAGTTCACCGAAGTGACTGCCATAAAGGTAGAGAAGGGTAGGGTCAAAACCGTTGTAACAGATAAGGGAGAAATAGACACTGCTGTCGTATTGAATACAGCGGGAGGTTTCTTCCAGGATGTAGCCGCCATGGTCGATCTTGAACTTCCAATTCATTCGGAGAACCATGATATCATGGTAACTGAGCCGGTGGAGCCAGGGGTATGTCCTCCCATGCTGATGAGTTTCAGTGGGAATTACTATTTACAGCAAAGGCCTGACGGAACCATTGTCGGAGGTTGCAGTCCTATTGGACATCCCATGGACAGTGATCTGAGGAGCAGATTTGCGTTCCTTGAGCATATGTCAAGTGTTTTCACCAAACTCCTTCCTAGGGCAAAGGATATAAGGATAGTCAGGCAATGGGCCGGCCTTTATAATATGAGCCCTGACTGTCAGCCCATACTTGGCGAAGCTGAACATGTTAAGGGGTTCTTCCTCAGCGGGGCCTATTCAGGCCATGGTTTCATGTTCGCCCCCATAACGGGAAAGCTCATGGCTCAGTTGATCACCAGGGGAAATACTGATATGCCCATACACATGCTCCATTATCGCCGCTTTGCAGAGGGTAAACTTATCATCGAACCTGCAGTTGTGTAATAGTCAGAGAATATTTTCAGGAGGGCCTTGGATA
Source organism: Synergistales bacterium (assembly GCA_016927765.1). Taxonomy (GTDB): domain Bacteria; phylum Synergistota; class Synergistia; order Synergistales; family JAFGMB01; genus JAFGMB01. Next base: position 300 of record JAFGMB010000170.1, on the reverse strand, counting down.
AGGCCCTCCTGAACAAGCATCAGTTCCTGCGGCATTACCATGAATATCCCCTTGAGGGACAATTATTATGGATCCAAAGGGGTTCATATATCGCACCAGGAGGAACATTAATGTATTCTATCGAACCGCTTCAATTCAATACCCTCCGACAGAAAGTCTATGAACATCTCAAAAAACAGATAAATGCCGGGAAGATATTACCAGGGGCTTTTCTTGACCTTAACAGACTGAGTGCTGATCTTGAAATAAGCAGGACTCCCCTCAGAGACGCCCTGATCAGGCTTGAAGCAGAAGGATTTG
>JAFGMB010000169.1 GCA_016927765.1 Synergistales bacterium | reverse complement strand
TGCCTTCTTCATTTATTACAGATATATTAAGTAAATTGAGAGAACCCTTTCTTCTCAAAGGAAGACCTTTCTCTCTTATCCCGTCAATGATATAGGATATCCTTTCATCAGTATAGGGATGGTCCATGTAAATCCCGGGATCCACCCATGGATGTTTGATCTCATCTTCTGCAAGAGCTTCTATCACTGTTAACATTCCTGAGGGTTCATATCCTGATCGGACGAGCAGGTCCATACCCACTAGATCAGCCTCTCTCTCGAGATCCTTTGAATAGGAATTGGAAATGGCAGTTTGAGCAACGCTTGAAAGGATAGCAGGTGCAGCCTGGCCCTGGGTGGCAATGACTATAGCAATTGCAACAAGAGACAGTTTCTGATTTCTTGCAGCCTGGACCATGCCGTGTTTCCTGTCTGAATGTATTAGTTCGTGGGCAATAATGCCTGCTAATTCAGAATCACTTTTGATGAAATCGTACATTCCGGAGGTTAGAAAGATTATTCCTCCGGGAAGAGAAAATGCGTTCTGGACAGGGTCGTTGATCAGCCTTACTTCATAAGGGAGAGGTCTGTTAAGATAAGGTTTGAGTCTTTCAAGGATCATGGCAAGATGGGCAGTTTTGGAAGGGTCATTCACCCTTTCCCATCTTTCCTCGACCATGGTTGCAATTCTATCGCCAACTTCCAGCTCGTGAGGATCGATGTCATCTGATATGATATTGGCAGAAATCTCCTGGGAAGATAACAAAAGCATTAAAACAATCAGGATCGGTTGAAATATGCTTTTCGTGATATTTCTCAATTTCCAGAACCTTCCCATCGAAAGATAGCTCCCATTCGCAACAAGATTCAGGCCAATTTCTCCACGATAATTTCAGGAACCTTTTCTTCGATGGCCTCACGGCTTCTGAATCCTTTTTCTACATGAGTTGCATCCTCCCAGGCACAAGCGAGGGAAAAACGCACCGTGTCCTCAATAGACATTTTTTCCTGCCAGGCTACCACCATTCCAGCAACCAGAGCATCGCTGGCACCAAAAAGGGAAATGACTGATCTTCTGTCACCAAGGGCAAGATAAATACCTTCAGGAGTGAAAAAAACATCTCCATAAGTATGATAGGATGCGATCGCCCACTCGATTCCCTGATCATGCAGTTTAGAAACAACCTTTATCAGGTTTTCAAGGGATGTCAGCGAAATTCCTGAAACCTTGGACATAAACCTGTGATCTATCTTTGCGAGATTAGGGCCTGCCTCAAGGCCCGCCATCAGTGGAGAACCGGCTGCATCAAGCCATACGGGGATATTCTGTCCCCTTGCCATTGAAACAAGTGTAGCGTAAGCATCCTGGGGCACTCCAGGAGGCAAGGAGCCTCCCATTACAATTAATCGAGCTCGTTTCAACATTCTTTCGTAATTCTTAAGGAATCTTTCATAGGCTTCTTCTGCAATATAAGGACCTGGTTCTGAAATGCCGGTTTCTACATGTCCCACGTCATCAACGATGTAGACATTGGTTCTTGTTTCACCCTTGACATGAACAAAATTCGTGGTAATACGCTCTCTCCTTAGAACATCACGTATATATCCTCCGTTGAAACCAGCGAGAAAGCCCATTGCGGCAGTTTCATAACCCAGCTGACTCAACATTATTGAAACATTGATACCCTTGCCACCTGGTGTCCTGTTGGCATTTCTGGAGCGGAACCATCCTCCGGGCTGAAATTCCGAAACAACGAATTCTTCGTCTACAGCAGGATTCAGAGTTACAGTCACGATCATAGATATCCCCCCATGTAAAAAAGGCGGGGTCCTTTATCGACCCCGCCTTTCTATCTTTTGAAGCATTCAGGAGTCGAGTTTCTGCAGATCAGCCTCGCCTTTTACTTCGGTCATTCTGATTATAGAACCTTTTCGTAGTTCTACAAGTACCGGCATTACCTTGATGCCAAGCTTTTCGGTCATTTTTGCATTCCGGTATCCATCGATAAGCACAATGTTCAGCCCTTTTTCCTTCTTCATTTCTTCGGCAATATTGGAAAGGGCGACCTGACCCTGATCTACGGAAGAATAGAAGAAGGCATTGACTTGATCAGGTTCAAAAAGGGTTGATCTCAGGTGGACCTGTTCATTTATGTATGACGATGCAGACATGGCAGCAATAGCTCCATCTGCTGAAGCGGTAACGACCTGGCGAAGGTTTTTATCCCTGATATCACCGGCTGCATAAATACCTTCGATGCTTGTTTCCATGTCCTCATTTGTCTGGATCCAACCACCCTTGGTACAACCAAGAAGGCCCTTGCAGAATTCATCATGGGGCGCCTGACCGACGAACATGAATACCCCTGAAACGGGGAGATCTGATATTTCTCCAGTTTTAACATTTTTCAGTACCAGTTTTTCCACCATACCTTCACCAGCGATCTCTTCCAAAACTGTGTTCCATACAGGCTGGATCTTGGGGTTAGAAAGAGCCCTTTCCACGGCAGCCCTGTCAGCTCTGAATTCATCCCGGCGATGGATTATATATACCTTAGATGCAAAGGTGGTTAGATAAACAGCCTCTTCCACAGCTGTATTTCCTCCACCTACAACAGCGATCTCAAGATCTTCAAAGAAAGCACCATCACATACAGCGCAATAACTGACACCCGCACCGATATGCTCATCTTCTCCCTTGCAACCCAGTTTTCTGAAATATGCCCCCGTGGCGATGATTATTGCCTCTCCTTCAACGTCTCCCTTGTCGGTCCTGACTACCTTGACCCCATCCTTTACCTCGATGGCTTCTACGTTGCAATCACGAAATTCTGTGTTGAATTTTTCGGCATGTTCACGGAACATTACCCCGAGTTCTGAGCCGGTAGCATGTTTCACACCAGGCCAATTCTCAATTTCCTCGGTCATATTTATCTGCCCACCAGGTACACCTTTTTCGAGCAGAAGAACATCAAGTCCTGCCCTTCTGCCATAGATAGCTGCAGTAAGACCTGCGGGCCCAGCCCCGATGATGACGAGCTCTCTTTTTTCCATGTTGCCGATTCCTCCCTTTGTTATGTATACATCATTTGAAAGATTACCCTTTGGTGCCCGGGGAAATCCAGCCAAGATTATACACGACACCATCCAACTATGCGAGGAATTCCACAGAGGTCATGCCTGGTAAAGGAGTGGGCCAATCCATTAAAATTCATGGATCCCAGGTAACTGGCATGCGCACCACCTCCGCATTCAACGATCAGATGGGCTCCTTTTTTCAGTTTCTGCCTCGCAAACTCCATGATGGGCAGGAAAAGTTCAAGCCCCCCTGCTCCTCCATCAAGAGCCACATGTGGTTCATGATCCCGGACACTCCTATCAAGACCAGGGATGGTAGAGGTCTCTATGTAGGGGGGATTGCTGACCATAAGATCAAGAGTGTTATTGCCAACAGGGATGTGACCTTGTGCATCAAGGTTAAGCAGTAATGTTCTGGAAAGCAATCCATATTTAGATAAGTTTTTCCAGGCCCAGGACATCGCCCCTGGATCTTTCTCCAAAGCAATGGCCCTGGTCGAGCAGGTTTCTTCAAGGATAGCTATGGTTATGCATCCAGAACCTGTTCCCCAGTCAAGGAAAGTGCCCTTCTTAAAACGTTTTAAGGCTTCCTCCACAAGGATTTCAGTTTCAGGACGAGGGATCAATACACCCCTGCCAACCTCTATCTCATAACCGAAAAACCACGTTCTTCCAAGTACATACTGAAGAGGTTCCCCGGATATTCTTCTGTTGAGGATATTATCAAGTATGGAGATAAACTGAGAGTCCAGGGCATATTCCGGGTGGGAATGCAGAAAGGTCCTTGGCATTTCAAGGAGTTCGCTCAAAATAACATCGGCTTCAATGGAATGGGTTTGAATCCCTGCCTTCTTCAGGGCATTACTTGCACGGCAACGCATATCTCCAAGTTGGTACATTGAATCATTTTCCTTCAAGTTTCCTGAGCCTTTCAGCCTGGTCGGCCACGCTCAAGGCATCTATCATTTCATAAAGATCTCCGTCGAGAAAGGAATCCAGCTTATATAAGGTCAGGGTTATTCTGTGGTCTGTTACCCGGTTCTGCGGATAATTGTACGTCCTGATCCTTTCAGACCTGTCTCCGCTACCGATCTGACTTCTCCTCTCGCTGGCCTGCTCATCCTGTTGTTTCTGGATCTCCATGTCATAAAGCTTTACCCGGAGAAGTTTCATCGCTTTAACCCTGTTCTTGATCTGAGACCTCTCATCCTGGCAAGTTACGACAATGCCGGTAGGTAAATGAGTTATCCGGACCGCCGAGTCAGTCATATTAACATGCTGTCCTCCAGCGCCACTGGCCCTGTAGGTGTCTATCTTAAGATCTTCCTGGCGGATCTCTACATCCACATCTTCAACCTCAGGGAGAACAGCGACCGTCGAAGTTGAAGTATGTATCCTGCCTCCGGATTCCGTTACAGGAACTCTCTGAACCCGGTGGACCCCACTTTCATATTTCAGTTTGCTGTAAGCACCATCACCATCGACGCGGAAAGTGATTTCCTTGTAACCACCTATACCAGTTTCATTATAACTTAGCATTTCGGTACGCCATCCCTCTCGCTCAGCAAAACGGGAATACATTCGAAAAAGATTCGCTGCGAAAAGTGCTGCTTCCTCTCCTCCAGCGCCTGCCCTTATCTCGCAGATAACGCTTTTGTCGTCATTGGGGTCCCTGGGAAGAAGAAGATATTTAAGATCGGACGTATAGGTTTCAAGTAAAGGTTCTTTTTCCCTTATCTCGTCCTGGGCCAGCTCCTGGAGGTCCCTGTCTCCATGTCTCAACAATTCCTTTGCCTGCATGAGATCCTTCCGGATATTCTTGTAAGCTCGGTATTTGGTTACAATTTCCTCAAGACTGGCATGTTCTCTGGCGACCTTCTGGAATTGTGAAGGATTTGTGGCTATTTCCTGGTCGGCCATTTTTACTTCCAGCTCGAGATATTTTTCTTCAATTTTTTCAAGTTTTGAAAATATGTCCATATGGAGTTAACCCCCGGGGGTGATATGTGAAAACTCTTACTCTTCCTCAAGAGCAAGGGCAAGAGACGATACCGCAACTTCTATCTGGGAAAGGTCCGGTTCCCTGGTTGTCAGGTATTGAAGGCTCAAAGCGGGCATCATTATGATCTTTCCGAATATCCCGGACCTGGAGCAGAACCTAATGATCTCATAGGAAATACCAATTACCAGGGGTAAGAGGATAAATCTGGAGATTACGCGCCACATGATGGAACCATCACCAATGAAAGAGAAGACAACAATACTGACAAAGACTACTACAAGCAGGAAAGATGTCCCGCACCTTGAATGAATCCTTGAGTAGCCGCTTATTACCTCCGGTGAAAGTACCGCCTCGTTCTCATAGGCATTGATGGTCTTATGTTCTGCCCCGTGGTATTCAAAAACAGTGCCGATCTCTTTCCATAACCCGATGAGTCCTACATATCCGGCAAAAATACCAGCCCGGGCAAAACCTTCAATAACATCCCGGTATATCCCTTTGAGAGAAAAGAACTCGGATGTAAGGTCAGAGATCCATACTGGAAGGAAAAGGAAAAGACCCACAACAGCCAGGAGTGCGAGTAAAACAGAGGTCACTATCTCCATCAGGCCAAAGGTCTCCTCATCACCCAGGGCTATCTCGGCAGATCGGTTCAATGCCCTGATACCTGTCTTCAACATGTCAAACATTATGAATAGGCCTCGGATAAAAGGGATTTTATAGAGATGACCTGATGCCATATCCCAGCTTGGCCAACTTTCATTATGCAAAGTGCCATCGGGCTTCCTCACACAGAGTCCCCATTTTGTGGGACCCTTCATAAGTACCCCTTCAATAACAGCCTGTCCTCCCACCGGGAGAGAACGGCTCAGAAGGAGCATTGTGAGCGTTAAAAAAAGATCCGAGGTTGACTTAATAATCGAGAAGAGGCTCATTGATCAGATCCTCGAAGCTATCAAAGGGTTGGCCACAGGGTTTAATTTCTTCGCATTTGCCTTTGACGACACAATCCGGCCCGGCAGATGCAAAAAGGATCGGAGCTACATCCTTTATGGCGAGGAGCATTCTCCTTGCAAGATCCTGTATCTCCCATTGTGCTCTTCGGCATAATCTGAGCCTGAAAAAATGATGGAGTTCCCTTGCATTCATAGAGACCGTTATCCTGGTCCTCCAACCGTGGGGAAGCAGATA